>SKHH01000006.1 GCA_007117055.1 Lishizhenia sp.
ACAAGGTCGCAACAGTAGATGGATCAGGAACGCTTTCTCAATTGTCGGATCCTTACTTTTATGTATTAACTAGTACAGTAACAGATGAGCTTTCTCAAGTTAGCGTTTATCCCAATCCTAACAATGGAGTGTTTAAAATCACATCGGATAAGTCATTTCCTTATGTGATTTATGACGCGTATGGAAGGCGCCTCGTTTTTGATACAACGATATCGGGAGAGACTATTGATATTCTAAACTTCGGAAAGGGAGTGTATTTTATTCAAATAGGTAAAGGAAAGACAGTTCGGAAGATCGTTGTAAATTGAGCTAAAAGTCAAAAAATGAGGACTAGTACGCTTCAAGCTTTAGAATTGAAATAAAATCATTTAAAGGGTCTCTTTCTAAGATGTAGTTGATCTTTCCATTATCTTGATTATAGATAATTTGTTGTTCAGCAGTTTGTTCTTTATTCCGGAAAAAATGACGTGCAAGAATACGATTGTAATCATCATATTCATTTATCACTTTGATAGTTTCGGGTTGAAATTGATTGGACACAATAATTACGGAGTCGATTAAACTGTTTGCATTGTAATAATAGTGGGTTGTTTTTATTCCAGAGGTGCGAAGAAGTCGACTATTTTCTTTAATAATGCGATCATTGCTATCTAGGTAAAGAATTTCCTCTCTATAAGTACTTCCCTCACTATTATGTGTAAATCGTTTGAGTTGTCGATCGTTTAAAAACGCTTGATAGCTAAACTGTTTTTCTTCGGTAACTGTACTTTCGTAAGTAGGGTCTTTCATAGAGTAGTACGCTTGAGTCATTTGTTCTTTTGTAATTCTATCAAGGCTGTCATATGAATAGTTGAGCATTAATTTAGAATGACGATTTTTTTTAACGCTTTGAACGAGGTTGTTACTCCGGTCGTACTCAAAAAAGTAATAAGTAGTGTCTTTGTTTTTGATTTCTTCCGCTTTTTGTAGAAATCCTGAATCATTGAAGTAATAAATGCGTTTTGCATTACTTTCTCTTATGATATCATTACGTTTTTTCTGTGAAAACTCACCAGAAATTTTTATGATATTATGCGTTTTTATAAAGGAGGGGGGTAAGAAAAAATCATGAGTAATTTCAGTAATGTTTATGCGTTTTTGCGCAAAAACTAGAAATGGAAGAAAGATAATAATTATAACCCCTATTTTAGACATTTAGGAATTGAAAAGAAAGATATTATTGCTTGTGACTTTTTTTAACTTTACTTTCATCCTCATCATTGTTCGGATCTGTAATGTTATCATCACCTGTTGGCTTTAAACTACCTTTTGTAGCGTTCCAATTCGAATCATTGGAAGAGGAAGAATTGTCTTTGGAATTCGAAGAAGTGCCACTTCCAGTGTCTTGACTATTGGAGTTAAGCGTTGAAATTTCTGGTGCTGAACTTTCATTACTTGGGTTTCCACAGCCACAAGTTGGTTCTTCGGTATTTTCATTAGGTGAAAAATCTTCTTTTTGACAACCAACAAGAACTAATGTAAAAACACTAAGACCAAATATGATATGTTGAATACTCTTCTTCATTTTCTCTACGAATGTAAAAAAAACATTTCAATTAGACAAATATTGTTTTAAAAGTTTGAATGTAACGATCGTTCCATTGATTGAATGGTCTTTTCCAGTGATTTGATGGGGACCAATTAGTTCTATTGATTTTGCTGAAGCTTTTTGAAGCAAATCTATTCTCCCTTTTGTAATGAGCATTCCTCTAGAGTCGTGATCACTATCTTCTTCGGTTTTTATTTTTCGACTCGTATCAATACCTACGCCGTTATCTTTTATCTCGATTCGAACATCCTCTAGGTGATCCGTAATGTTTATTTCAATTTTACCTTTTTTATTTTTCAGCGGAAGTATACCATGAATAAGACTATTCTCTACGAAAGGTTGCAAAAACATGGCGGGGACCATTAATGTTTCTGTTTCTACAGTATCGTCTATATCAATAGTGAAATCGAATTTACCTCTAAAACGCATTGTTTCCAAGTCAAGATAAAGTGTTAATCGTTCGAGTTCGTCTTGCAAAGAGACCATTCCATTTTTACTGCTTGAACTATCTAGATTTTTTCGAATTAATTTAGCAAAACGCGTGAGATATCTGTTAGCGGACTGTTTGTCAGATGAATTAATATAGTATTGAATAGAATTCAAAGAGTTGAAAATAAAATGACGATTCATGCTTGCATTAAGCGATTGTTGCTCTAGTTGAACAAGCTTATTCTGAAACTCTAGTTTTTCTTGATAGTTCAGTCGTTTCAGTCTCAAGGATCGATAATAGTCAATAATCAATAGTACCGATACGATTACAATAAAAACAATTCCGTAAAACCACCAAGTAAGATAAAATGGTGGAGTAATAGAGAAATTGACTAAAAGCGTATCATTATTTTCTTCGTTTTCATCAATGAACACTTTGATTTTTAATTGATGTTGACCAGCAGGTAGATTCGTGAAATTTAATGTGTTCGATTTGCTAGCGGGAGACCAATCGTCAGAAACTCCTTCCAGTTGAAATTTATAGGATAACCCATTCGGATTGCTTAAAAATATTCCGTCAAAATGGAAAGTAAGGTTGTTTTGATTGTAATTCAAATTGGGTAAAAGAAAAGATTTTGTATCTATTTTTTTGAGGTGTTTACTTTGTTGGAAATTCACTAACACTTTGGTGATGTGTAATAACGGCCTAATGGTGTCGTTCCATTTTCTTTTCTTGGAGAGATTCATTTTCATAAGTCCCGCAACCGTGCCAAACCATAGGTTGTTTTCGGAATCAATGGAGGCAGAATTGAGATTGGTTTCTAAGTCTACAAGTCCTTCACTTATTCCGTGATGTATGATGTTTAAATTGTTAATATCAACTTCATATAATCCATGATTGGTTCCTGCGTAGATTATATTGTTATGGTGTTTTACAAAATTGATATAAGAAGCGCCAGATTTTCCTTCAAGTAAGACGTTTATTACGCTGTCTTTCTTCATAACAAAAAGTCCATTTTCTGTCCCAATCCAAAGGTTTTTATGTGCATCAACAGCCAAGGAATTTGTTCCGCCATCTACCTCCACGATTTTCTCAAGTTGCTCATTGAACCAAGCATATACTCCTTTTTGTCCAGCAAAGTACACGGAGTCACCTAGGTTTGCAAAATCTCTAACATTTTGAATCTGTATATTGTCAGGAAGCAATGGTCTTATCTCTCCGTCTTCATAGATGGCTACTCCTAAGGAAGTTCCAATTAATACGGCATTTTCATTAATCGCATACAAGCCTGTGATTTTATTTCCAGGAAGACCATCTGTTTCGTAATAGGTTGTCCAATCATTTTGCTTTTCATTATATATGTAAAGTCCATAGGTACTTCCAAAAAATAATTGTTCGTTACTTGATTCGGAACTCCATACAATGTTTTCTATTTCGTCAATCATTATAGTTTTTGTTGGATTTTTTGGAGAAAATTTGAACACTCCTTTATCAAACGATGAAAGCCAAAATTCTTTTTCTTTTGTTTCCAAGGAAGATATGATGAGTTCGCTAGGGAGCCCACTTTTTGTATTAAAATGTGTAAAAGTTTCTCCTGAAAAAAGTTGAAGTCCTTTACCACTTGTTCCAAACCAAATATTTTTTTCTCTATCTTCAAATACGACATTCACATCGTTGATGGGTAATCCACTATTTTCATTGATTTCAATTCGCTCGTTTTTGCTAACTTTTAGTGCACCATCTGACGCGTTTAACCAAATTTCATTTTCTGAAATCAGATATCCTCCTCTAAACTTTAGGGTTGGACTTTCGTATTTCAAACGAACGGATTCAAAGGGAAAAGTTGATTCAAGTAATTTACCATCGAAGGTAGTTAGGAAAATAGTGTTATTCAGTTGATGAATGGAGGAGTAGGAGAAATCTTGAAAAACTTCTAACTGTTGAAATGATTCGTTATGGTATTCGTGTAATCCTTCTCT
>SKHH01000184.1 GCA_007117055.1 Lishizhenia sp.
TTAATTTCTAAATGATTTTATTTTTTACATACCATTGTATAGTGTTTTCTTTTTTTGAACCATGAGGCATGAAGAAAAATTAAGCCCCAACCTTAATGTGCCTTAATTTCTAAATGGTTTTATTTTTTACATCCCTTATCATAGTGTTTTCTTTAAAGAAACATTGAGGAATGAAGAAAACTGAGCTCCCCACCTTAATGAACCTTAACTTCTTCATGGTTTTTATTTTTTGCGCATCGATCATAGCCTGCTCACCATTTTCACTATTAAAATAACAGTAAAACCATATTAGAAAAGGTTATTACTCTAAAAGCGAAATCCCTACGATTGTAATACTTTATTTCTTAATTTTTGTCTTATTTTTGCTCTAGCTATAATCCGAACATTAAATGCAAACTGTTACGCAAATACTAAATTCATTTAAAGCCATCACTTTAGATGAGATGGATGCAGTTAAACTCATGGATAGAGTGGATACCAAATTTGCGTTTCATGCAAACGACTTAGAAAAAGTACTTGCGCTTCTAAAACAGGAATACGCTGTACTAGAAATCAATGGAAAGCGAATAAGTGCCTACAAAAGTTTATATTTTGATAAAAAAGACTTTGATTTCTACAACGATCATCATAATAACAAAG
This sequence comes from Lishizhenia sp., assembly GCA_007117055.1. Lineage (GTDB taxonomy): Bacteria > Bacteroidota > Bacteroidia > Flavobacteriales_D > Crocinitomicaceae > CSBr16-161. The sequence continues at coordinate 640 of SKHH01000184.1, forward strand.
ACCATCGTTTTAAGGTAAGATATAGAAACTACGTCGATAGCGCTTTGTTTTTTCTAGAAATAAAAGAAAAACGAAAAGGACGTGTAAAAAAGACACGGATTCCTGTTGAGAAAATAGAAGAGAATCTTTCACACATTGAAAAACAATTTATTGAAGAAAATATTCCTGATGCCTCAAATCTAGAGCCTAAATTATGGAGCGAGTACCAACGGATTACGCTGGTGAACCTTCAACGCAATGAGCGACTAACCATAGACACTCAATTACTTTTTCAATGGAAGGATGAAATAAAAAAATACGATGATATAGTAATTGCCGAACTAAAACAGGAAAAAATAGACCGTCGTTCTCCATTTTTTACAATAATGAAAGAGTACCAAATACGTCCTTATAGTATCAGTAAATACTGTATTGGCACAATTGAACTACACACAGAAAAAAAGTTGAAATACAACCGCTTCAAAAGCAAATTATTAAAATTGAAAAAACTCAAAAATGATAATTGACACAGCATCTCACAACGTTATAGATTTATTGGATTTACAGTTATTCAATAAAGATGTGTATACCTTAATTTATCGATTAACGCTGAATCTATTTTTTACTACAATAATCATTCGATTTATTTATTACCCAAGAACCAAAAGAAAAGATTATTTATTCACCTATTACATGATAGGACTTATCACGTTCTTCTTGTGTTTTGCCCTGAAAAAGTTGGATATAGATATAGGTATGGGACTGGGGTTATTTGCGATATTCGGGATTATTCGTTATCGAACAAACCCCATCGATATTAAAGAAATGACCTACCTATTTATTGTGATTGGAATGTCAGTAGTCAATGCCTTGGCAAAAAAACAAATAAGTATTGTTGAAGTACTCATGCTAAACAGCGTAGTAGTATTGCTTACTGCAGGGCTAGAATACGTGTGGTTATTAAAACATGAGACAAGAAAAACAATCACATACGAACGTATCGATTTAATTAAACCTGAACACTACAACGAAATGCTTGCTGATTTACAAGAAAGAACGGGGCTAAATATCAATCGTTTTGAGGTGGGAAATATTGATTTCTTGAACGATACGGCAACAGTCCGCATATACTACTTTGATGACGAACAAAGTTTCTCTGACTACACGAGTAATGAAACGGATTAGTATTAGTACACAAACTTGAGGATAATACAGATTTATTACTGAGAGCAAACGCATTTAAAGTTATAGTTCCTTGACTAAAAGATTCCTTTCTTTTAAATGTGTTTGCGCTTATTTATTTCCGCTATCACTTTGATATAGATGAAATATTATTTAGTTTTATGCATCATTAATCAAAAAACAAAATTATGAAATTTAAAAACGTACTATTTATTTTAGGTCTGGCTGTTATCACGCTTGCCTCTTGCAAAAAAGATTGGAATTGTACATGTTCAAATGTTCCTGTATTAGGTTCTACAACAACACAACACAATGATATGAATCGTATGGATGCTAATTCAGAATGTCAAGCAAACGAAGACACTTTTCACGATAATGGACTTTCTGGAGTAGAATGTTCGATTTCCGCTAAGTAATGAAGTTAAATCGTAAATTTTATTAAGAGGGTTTATACCCTCTTTTTTTATACCCTTAACTCAAGTATTCTAAATCACAAACTACAACAAGAAAAACACAGTTTCAAGTAAAGATTTCGTTTCTCACTTTCCAATCCAACGAACTAATTCATGATAATTATCAGAAACTTCTAAAGTGATTGCAATACAAGTTCTTTAATACCGAAAGTATTTTATATCTTTAGAAATGTATATAAAACGTTAAGTAAACAAATTTCTATGAAAGTAATAAAAAATGCAAATAATCTAAATCACAAAGAACTCAAAAAATGGGTAGATGAAGTTGCTGCACTTTGCGAACCAGATGCTATCTATTGGTGCGATGGGAGTCAACAAGAGTATGAAAGTCTATGTAATCAACTTGTGGAAAAAGGAACTTTCATCAAATTAAATGAGGAAAAGCGTCCAAACTCTTTTGCTTGTTTTTCTGACCCCTCTGATGTTGCAAGAGTTGAAGATAGAACATACATTTGCAGTAAAAATAAAACAGACGCCGGACCTACGAACAATTGGATGGATCCCAATGAAATGAAATCTACGTTAGACCCTTTATTAAAAGGTTCCATGAAAGGAAGAACTATGTATGTAATTCCATTTTGTATGGGGCCAATGAATTCTCCTATTAGTAAACTTGGGATTGAAATTACAGATTCCGAATATGTTGTTGTAAACATGAAGATTATGACACGTATGGGAAGTACAATAATTGATGCTCTTGGAGAAAACAATGAGTATGTCAAATGTTTACATACATTAGGAGCACCGCTCAAGGAAGGTCAAAAAGATGTAAAATGGCCTTGTAATCCAGATGTAAAATACATTGTGCACTATCCAGAAGAAAGAAGTATTGTATCTTATGGAAGTGGATACGGTGGTAATGCCTTACTCGGAAAAAAATGTTTTGCGCTTAGAATTGCTTCAGCAATGGCGAAAGATGAAAATTGGCTCGCCGAGCATATGCTTATTTTAGGATTAGAAGCTCCTGATGGGAAGAAAGATTATATCGCAGCGGCATTCCCAAGTGCTTGTGGTAAAACCAACTTAGCGATGATTATTCCTCCAGATACTTTTCCGGGTTATAAAGTAACAACTGTTGGAGATGATATTGCATGGATAAAACCAGGTGAAGATGGTAGACTTTATGCCATAAATCCAGAAGCGGGATATTTTGGGGTGGCTCCGGGAACAAATTACAAAACAAACCCCAATGCCATGGAAACCATAAAAACAAATTCCATATTTACTAACGTGGGAGTAACTCCAGATGGAGATGTTTGGTGGGAAGAAATGAGTCCGAATCCGCCAGAAGGTGTAATTAATTGGAAAGGACATGTTCATGACCCTAAATCTGGAGACCCCGTTGCTCATCCAAACGCTCGTTTTACAACTCCTGCTAGTCAATGTCCAAGTATTGATGAAGCCTGGGAAAAACCAGAAGGTGTTCCGATTAGTGCTTTTGTTTTTGGAGGAAGAAGAAGCACTACATTACCGCTAGTCGTACAAAGTTACAATTGGAATTACGGTGTTTACCAAGCAGCCACTATGGGGTCAGAAATGACCGCTGCAGCATTTGGTGAAATAGGAAAAGTGAGAAGGGATCCATTTGCCATGCTTCCTTTTGCGGGGTATCACATGGCTGATTATTTTAATCACTGGCTACAATTCGGTAGATCATTAAAAAATCCACCTCGCATATTTTCGGTGAATTGGTTCCGAAAAGATGAAAA
>SKHH01000236.1 GCA_007117055.1 Lishizhenia sp.
AGTGTTTCGACGGAATAATATGGAGTCGAAATGTATCGAGAGCCCGACATTCAGAGTTACAATTTCTACTCTAACCAGAAGCTATTTCTCAAAATCAATGAAGTATGAGTTTGCCCTGTGATAATTCTGACTTGGTTACATTCTGTATCTTTCATTTTTGTATATTTCCCTAAAAAAATGAAAATACTCGCTATTTCCGGTTCGGCTGCTCAAGAAAGTTCCAACGAAGCATTCCTGTCGTTCCTTTCTTGTAACACAGCTAAAAGTTTTGAAATTATTGTCTATAATAAACTACGAGATTGGCCACTTTTTCGACCTGAAGATCTTGATGATAATACTCCTACAATCATTGAAACTTTTAGAAGTATGATTAATTCGTGCGATGCCATAATTATCAGCACCCCTGAATACGTTCACAACATGCCGGCTGTTCTGAAAAATATGTTTGAGTGGACCTCTGCAAGTGGAGAGTTTCAAGCAAAAAAAGTAATTGCCATCACGCTTACACCGCATCCTCCGAGAGGAGAACATGCAATGAAATCACTATTACAAAGTCTTCTCGCTGCAAAATCAACCGTTGTTGCTCATGTGGACTTTTACAAAAGCAAATTATTCAAAAACAACACGATAGAATTGGAAAAAGAAGATAAAGAATTAATCCATGCACTTTTCAGTGCTTTAAAGAGTTAAAAACAACGCTTTTAGTTTTGGTTGAAATTCCAACATATCGCTAAAATAACTATTTTTGGACAAAACTTACACGGTATGAGATTAGGACAGTTAGCACGAAAATTAGATGTAAAAACAAAAGACGTTGTTAGTTTTGTTCACCATTCACTACAACAAGAAATAAAAGAACACCCAAACTCTAAAGTCCCGGATGAATTAATTGAGGATATTATAGCTTTTTTTAAACCTAATGAAAAACAACTAGACCAAAGCTCATTGAAAAATCCAGAAATAGAATCTAATGCCGATACTGATAAAAAAAGTGAGCAGGTCGCAAATAAATCTATAGAAATCGAAAAAGAATTTCACAACGAGGATACTGATGTAGTACCTGAAGACAAAGTAGAACCAACGAATAGTGATGAAGACCAAACAGAAAAAAACACATCAGAGGAAAATACAGCTGACATTAAAGAAGTAAATTTAGTAGACGGAGTCATAAAAGCTCCAAAATTAGAGGTTAAAGGAGTTAAAGTTGTAGGTAAAATTGATTTACCTGAGAAGCCTATTGTTGAAGAGGTAGAAACAGAGAGTTCCGCAGATAAAGAGGAAATCACTGATCTTGGTGAACAAAAAGAATCGACAGAGGAAATTACAACCCTCGAAGAGAAGCCGAAAAAACGTCCGCAAAAAAAGAGAAACCCGAGAGCAAAAAAAACGCCCTCAAAAGACCTTAGTTACGAAGAGAAAAAACAACTTGAAATGGAGCGATATAAAAAGCTTCAAGCAGAGAAAAAAAAGAAGGAAAAAGAGAAAAAGAAAAGACATTACGAAAAGCTTATCCAACAAAAAGCTCCTTCAAAAGATAGTAAGAAAAAAAGTACTAAAAAGAGAATCCAACAAAAACAAGCAAATAAACCCATACAGCCAACTCCTAAAACAGTTTGGGGTAAGTTTTTACGTTGGTTAAATACTTAATACCGTGTTTACAAAAGAGGAACGTAAAAACATCAATAATTCATTTTGGAAAGGACTAAAAAAAGAAATGAAACCAATTTCCAATGCGGAAGGTAAATTCATTAACTGGCTACAATATCCAACACAGTTGAATCATGTTTATTTACGATTAGATGCCACAAATAAATACGCTACTGTCACGTTTGATATTCAAATCAAAGATAAAGAGATTCGTATGTTGGTGTGGGAACAGCTAAATGAGTTAAAAAAAGTTTTGGAACAAGAAACTGGAAATGCCACACAATGGGAGTCTAACATTATGAATAGTACTGGTCAAGAAATTAGCCGCATTTCCTGGGTTAAAGAAAATGTTAATCTATTTGATAAAACAACACACCGAGAAATGTATGATTTCTATAAGGAAAAACTGGTCGGGTTTGATCGTTTTTATCAAACATATAAAGAGATTCTTTTTTCATTACTTAAATAGACTGAATTCTAATCCGCTACTTCTGCTTCATCAAAAAAGGGCTGACAAAACTGCCAACCCTTTAAAATTAACGAGTAGTAAACTAAAAACTACAACAGTGTAGTAGGACAAACATATTCTGTTACAGACACTTCCGCCTCTAACATTGCATTAAATCCTCCTTCAACATCCACGAAGTTATCCCAACCTCTTGACTTCAAAATAGAAGAAGCTATCATACTTCTGTATCCTCCAGCACAGTGTAAGATGAACGGTTCTTCTTTAGGGAATTGTGCTAAATAATCATTAATCGTATTTAACGGAGTGTTTTCTGCGCCTACAACATGCTGGGATGCGAACTCACTTTGCTTACGCACATCAAATACTTTCACATCTCCTTTTGCTAAACGTTCTTTGAACTCAGCTACAGATATACGTTGAGCATTATCGACTTCTTTACCAGCAGCCTCCCAAGCTTCAAATCCTCCATTTAAAAATCCAATTGCATGGTCGTATCCAACTCTTGATAGGCGAATAATACTTTCCTCTTCAGCGCCTTTTTCAGTCACTAATAAAATTTCTTGTTTAATATCTGGAATCAATTCTCCAACCCACATAGCAAAATTGCTGTCCAATCCTATATTGATACTATTAGGAATAAATCCTTTTGAAAATACATCCGCTGGACGCGTATCTAAAATTAAAGGACGAGACTCATTTGCTACCAATTCGAACTCTTCAACATTTAATGGTTTTTTAGCACGATCCATCACTTTATCTAGACTTTCATATCCTTGAATGTTCATTAAAACATTTTTAGGGAAATATCCTGGAGGTGTCGTTAAACCAGTCAATAATTCTTTAATAAACTCCTCTTTCGTCATATCAGCACGAAGCGCATAATTGGTTTTCTTTTGATTACCCAAGGTATCTGTTGTCTCTTTCGACATCATTTTCCCACAAGCTGAACCAGCGCCATGATTAGGGTATACAATCAAATCATCTGATAATGGCATAATTCTATTTCGTAACGAGTCAAATAAATGAGCCGCTAATTTCTCTTCCGTCAAGTCCTCAATCACATGCTGTGCTAAATCGGGTCTTCCTACGTCTCCGATAAACAAAGTATCTCCTGTAATAATTCCGTGCTCGTTACCGTTTTCATCAATCAACAAATACGTTGTTGACTCCATTGTATGACCAGGCGTATGAATTACTTTGATGGTATAATCTCCCACTTTGAATTCTTGATTATCCTCTGCTACTAATGCTTCAAATTGTGGTTTCGCTGTTGGTCCAAACACGATTGTTGATCCCGTCTTCTTTGCTAAATCCAAATGTCCTGAAACGAAATCTGCGTGAAAGTGTGTTTCAAAAACATATTTCATTTTAGCTCCATCTTTTTCTGCACGCTCAATATACGGTTCTACTTCTCGTAACGGATCAAAAACTGCTGCTTCACCTTTACTCTCAATATAGTATGCTGCATGAGCAATACATCCTGTGTAAATTTGTTCTACTTTCATAACTTTTTATTTTTTAATTTCAACACCACAAAGGAACGGACATTTGACCGATCAAAACAGAACAAATGTTACATTAAAACATGATAAATGTCAGTTTTTAAGCGTTTTAAGTGTACATTTTTCTTCCTAGTACACGCGCTCTACCTGAGATTTATGCATATAATAGTTTAAAAGCTTAGCACGATTTGAAAGAATTCTATAGCTTAAATATTTGGTTCTTATATCACGACTTACTAAATGTATTCCTATATTCGTAATAGAAATAGATTGTAACATGAAAATATCCCAAATTTTAATTACCTTATTATTAATAGGTGCAATGGCTTGTTCTGAAAATAAGGATAATAAGAGCCAAGAACA
>SKHH01000276.1 GCA_007117055.1 Lishizhenia sp.
ATTTCAAGAAGCTATTCGAAAATTAAAATTAGCGGATCTGCTCTATTTAGATTTAGAGTTTGACAAAAACCACTTTCGATACGGATTTAACCTCTGCTTAGTTCAAATCAGCGATGGTAAAGAATGCTTTATCATTGATCCCTTGAGCGAAATAAACATCGCCAAAATTTTCCCTATTTTGGAAAGTCCAAATAAAGAAATCATCACTTTTGCTTTTAGTGAAGATATACGATTATTGCATCATTTAGGTTGTTTTCCCACAAGAATAATAGATCTTGCTATCGTTTTGAGACTTTTGAATGAACCCTCTTTATCGTTAGAAAATGTATTGTTTCAAAAACTCAGCATTCCTCCTAAAAAAAGTCAACAAAAAAGTAATTGGTTCGATCGACCTTTAACAGAAGAGCAATTAGTCTACGCAGCCGATGATGTCACCCACCTCCCGAAGCTAAATGATCTATTAAGAGCAGAAATTAAAAGCCAACATAAAGAAAATTGGTTAGAAGATGAAATTCAATTTCTCAGGGAACAAGACTGGAGTCAGGAAGAGCAACAAGCTGCAATTCCAACAAAAAACATAAAGTATTTCGGCTTGCAAGAATGGATGCGTTACACAGCCTTATTTGAATACCGAGAAAAAAAAGCAAAAGAAATCAATCGACCGAGTTACAAAGTAATCGACAAACTTTTCTTGGAAAAATTAGCAAAGCTAGAAGCTGAACCAAAAAATATTATTGATGAAAAGCGTGTTTATCCTTCCTTAAAAAACTCGGGGGTTATCGATGAATTAAAAGAGTTATTAGCGCAAGTGGAGAATGAAATAAAGCGAAAAGAAATACAGCCAAATCAACCCGCAAGAGCAGCGCTAAGTCCTGCTGAAAAATTAGCGCTTCGACAAAGAAGAAGTTGGATGGATGCCGCAAAGAATACTATTTTTTTTCCTATTCAAACCTACCTTAACGAGAACTATGGCGAATTTTTCACCAACTACATACTATCAAAAAGACGAATTGATGGAATTTTAAACAAGCAATCGATACTTTTGCCTTACCAAAAAAAACTTATCATTGAAGCTGCAGTTAATCTCAATATAAAATCAATAGAAGAATACATATCGTTGACTTGATCTCAACAAGAATGACATTTTTTTATTCAGTTTTTTAAAAAAACAACCTTTTTACAGGGGCGAAAAAAACGCTAATTAAAATATTTTACATAATATTTCTTTAATTAAAAGTCATTTCAGTATATTTATAGCTTGAAAGAGATTGCTAAATTTTGAAATACAATTTTTATTCTTAGAAATTGTTTTTGTACGTTTGCAAATTATATGGATACAATTATGAAAATGAAACACTTACTGATAACAATCATCATTGGATTTTCAATTACGTCCTGTATTGAACACGAGGTAATCCCACCACCGAAGGTAAAAGTTGATTTGGATTGCTCCTTTGTGGGAACATTGCAAGGTTCTAACTACACTTTAGTAGCAGGTGTTGGAGGTTTTTTCTGTGATGCTACGCGTGCAAAAGAGATTTTACCAAATCCACAACCTTCGAACGCTAGATATTATGCAGCCATTCGCTCCAACGAACAAATGGATTTTTTCCAAGTAAAAATGGGAAGCGTTTTATTCAATGCAGAAGCTGGTCCAGACCCATCCGTTGAGCAATTCGGTGAATTCTTTGCTGAAAACCCAACTCCTGAATTTAAAAAAGAGGCTCACAACGGTGTGGAAATCGTTTATCGTGACAGTCAAGGAAACGTATTCTTCTCAAAAGAGGATGACAATACTTTCCAGTCATTTTTCTTGACCTCTGTTTCACAGGAATCAGATGAGGAGGGTGATTACTTAAAATTCACTGCTAATTTTACTTGTAATTTATATGATGATCCAGATAATCCTTCAGATACGGTTAAAGTTGAAGATGGGATTTATATAGGTTATTTTGAGAGATAATAAATTCAAGAACTAAATTAAAGGCTATTCAATTTTTAGAGTAGCCTTTTTTATTTGTTGAATTCAAGTTTTAAAAGTTCTCACAAAAAACAGTTAAAATTAGGGCTTATACTTTTGAATAATGTTAACCTTCTCTCCTATTCTTTTACTATAGCTAGTGGGATGAAAATATATGAATCATTAAATGACTTTAAAATGATAGAGCAGTTAGGTCATTGCTTTTCTATCAGTTAGATCAAATAATTTTTCTCTATAGTGAGCAGTCTAACTTCTAACCTTGAAGCTTTAAACAATTAGGCGGTCTTAGACAGATTAACAAAGAAGTTCCTTTCCATCAAATGCGTAATAGTATCAAAAAAATAAATCAAGTTGAATTAATTTCTTACACAAAAAAAAACTGCCATTTCTGACAGTCTTTCCAATATTTTAACATAGTACTGTTTAGAATTTCCCTGTAAGAATGTTCACTAAGTCAACAATCGCCCAAATTCCACATCCTCCTCCAGTAAGGATGAAAAGGATGTTCCAACCTAAAGGCTTACCAGCATACCATCTGTGTCCTGCTACGAAACCTAAAAAGAACCACAATAACAACAAAATAACCAATTCATTGTCAATGTTCGTTGAAGAAGAGTCAGCAGTAGAAGAAATTTCTTCTGCGATGTCAGCATCTTCTTGCTCAACACTTGATATTAATGACTGGATGTCAACTCCTTCTACAGAAGTCTCAATTTTTTCTTGTTGACTTGCATTTTTGTCAACCGGAATAGATGCAAAGGTAATTGTTACTAACAATACACTTAAAAGAGAAAAAAGAATAAATTTTTTCATAATAATTATTTTTATGGTTTATACAAACAAATATAGTTAAAAAATATCTAACTTCGTTACATGAATTTATTTATTTTTCAAAAAACACAAGTGCTAGTTTTGTTAACTTGTTGCATTATTTTTAATGCCACTAGTCAATTCGACTACAGTTTTATAGGGTTTGTTAAAGCAGAAGAGATTGGAATAGTGCCATATAAAATAACATTTAGTACTGACGCTGATGACAGTCTTTTTGGACAGTCACACTTCGATTTTAACGGAAAGAATAGTACGTCATCAGAAATAAAGGGTAAGATTAGCTCACGAGGAAAACAAATTAGCTTTATAGAAACCTTAAATATATCTAGTCAGTCAAACTCTGAGTCAAGTGATTTTTGTTTTTTACGACTTGAATCTGTAAAAATCAACAATAAAAAGGACAATAGTGTTATTAGCGGTGACTTCACCAGTAGTTTTACCGACAACACCCCTTGCATAAATGGTAAAATATACCTTGTAAGTGAAAACTTCATAAATCTTATTGAAGAAAAAATTAATAGTCAGGATTCTTTGAAAGCGCAACAGCAAATCGCTCAACAACTTTTAAGTAATGTAAAGAAAAACACAGTAACACTGGAAAATCAAGAAAGAATAGAAATTAATACTCAAGGATCTGTAGAATTATACGTATATGATAAACACTCAGAAGACGGTGATCGCATTACTATATTATTAAATGGTGAAGTCTTAGAAAGAGACTTAACACTTAAAAACGACAAAAAAAAATACTTAATTAATTGTAAAAGTGAAAAGTGTAATATAAAAATACTTGCGTTAAATGAAGGCGAGTTTCCTCCTAATACTGTTGAAATCGAAATAAAAGATAATAAATATACCACTCCAATTACAGGACAACTAAATAAAGGGGAGGCGCTTTATATTGATCTTTTACCTAAATAAATTGTGTCACTTGTAAATTACATTTAAAGAATAGTTAACGTTAACTATTCTTTAATAACCGACAGATTAAAATTATAGAATGAAACTACCACACAAATTAAAAAGAAGATTAGGGTACGTGCTTTACGCTGCCATTTTTCTAATTGGAATCACCTTGTTATTTCTTCCTGGAGATTACTTTGATGAAGGTCAATCGCTCTGTGTGTCTGTATTGTTATTTGATATGGAGTGCTACGGTTGCGGGATGACAAGGGCTATCCAACATTTACTACATTTTGATTTTAGCAAAGCTTATGAGTTAAACAAACTTTCCTTTATAGTTCTTCCTTTAATGATTTATTTGTTTATATCAAGTTTTTGGAAATTTCACAAAGAAGAACCGACAAATAATGACCCTAATCTAAAGTCGTAAAGAAATTATAAGCCTTATTACGAAAAGATTATATTTTAGTTAAAACTTTTGTCGTTTTTTTATTTTTTGTATCTTTTCCGAAAATTACACGCGCTGATAAATGGCTGATGGAATTAAAATAGCAATTTTTGGTGATTATAATTTCACTTATAATACGCACCACGCTACAAATTTGGCAATTGACCATTCCAAAAACTTGTTGGAAGTTGATGTCAGTTACTATTGGATTCGCATAGATGAAGCTGCTAACTACAAAGAAGATGATATTGCTAATTATGACGGAATTTGGATTGCTCCAGGGCCATACAACAATGAATTTTTACTGCATGGTGTAATTCGAAAATTAACCCACTTAAAAATCCCAACACTAATTACAGGAGACGCATATAAAACTTTTATAGAGGTGCTTATTAACCAATACAATCTCAACCCAAATAACGAAAAATTAATTTCGGATAATTTAGCTTCAGATAATCAGTTTGAAAAAGTAATTGTAAGTCCCCACTCCAAAACGCTAGAACGTATATATATGAACCAACCTAGAACAGAACTCACCAGTTCTCGATATGCACTCTACCCTCAACTTTTAACTCACTTACATAGTGAGTGGATAGATATTGAAGCAATTAACCAGTTTGAGGACCCCGAAATTATAAGTTTAAAAAAACACCCCTTTTGCGTAGCCTCTATGAGTAAACCTCAAATTTGTAGTACACGAGAAATGCCGCACCCCTTAGTAAGTTCCTTTTTAAATCTTTGCTTTCAGCTTGCAATATCAAATCCAGATAAATCTAAAAGCGCATAACTATCACTTAAAGTGGCAACTCACTTGATGATTGAGAAGCTTCATACCCCTCATCGACTAGTAACTCTTGTTTTTCAGCAGCAGCAACCGCCAAACGATCTGCTCGTTCATTTTTGTGATGCCCCGCGTGACCTTTTATCCAAGTATACGTTGGATTGAATTTCTCATGAAGTGGTAAATACCTGCGCCATAAGTCCGCATTTTTTTTACCTGCATACCCCTTTCGATGCCAATTAAACACCCATCTTTTTTCAATTGCGTCCACAACGTACTTAGAATCAGAAAATATAGTAACAGGATATTTTGTCGATTTAAGATTTTCCAAAGCTACTATTACAGCAAGTAACTCCATTCGATTGTTGGTGGTTAGCCTGTAACCTTGAGCCAACTCTTTTTCCTTATCCTCAAAACACAAAATAGCTCCATATCCTCCAGGACCAGGGTTGCCTTTAGCTGCACCATCTGTGAAAATTTCTATTTGCATAAAGATTAGTATTTTTTAATAAAATTATTAAGGTAAAACACCTATCAAAAACCGTTGACAAACTTAAACTATAAATATTGACTAAGCAAGTCAATAACCTTTATTAATGAAGTCTCTTAATACTCCAACTACACAATTTAGGTTACATCAAGTAGACCCTTCGATTTAGAAAAATGCAGAAGCTCAAAAAAAATGATTAACTCAAGTTTCGCACCCTATATTATAAGGCATACAACCTTAACATTATCTAAAGACTTGACGATTAATGTGTTTGTTTTAGGCTATTTGCATCTATAAAGTACTGTTTTACAAAACCGTTACAAAACATAATTTATGAGTAAATATATTATGATCTGATTTCGTAAATGCTTTTACCCCTACCCCTAAAGGGAGAGCATTTACTTAGCTTATAACCAGTAAATTGAGTACTATTTCCACCCTTTATGGCGGGGTAAAAAAATAGTGCGACAAATTATAGGTGATTTAAATAATAGAGGAAATTTTAGTATTTTGGAATTTTAATTCAAATGACTGATAATTAATACATAGACAGTCGATGAGTAATTAAAAGCAAATCATGTGTGGTTTTAACTAGTTAGTAACGAGCGAACTACCACTCATATAAAGGTGCGAAACTTGAGTAATTAATATCAAGCTCCAGGATACCCTGTATCCATATAGCGACCATTGTCAAACTTTCCAGTTTTCTTAGGTGGTTTATCTGAAAAAGAAAGTACCAAAAGTGCCCAGATGTATGGAATTAACCACGTAAAAACTAAGTTCAATCGTTTGGCTTAGGAATTTAACATTTTTGTACGCAATAATCGAAGAGTAGCTAATGAGCTAAGTATTACAGCAAGTGCTACAAGAAATATCTGAAGAAAATCTTCTTTGGATGATATCATATAAATCAACAGGTTATTACTTATGTATGGTTACTTGACTCAAAGATAATGTTTTTGAACTAACACCACTAAAAGTTAAATGAGTTACCAATAGCTCATAAAAAAGACTTTTAAAAAAGAAAATGATTAGCTTGCGGCTTTTTTAAGGAAACAAATTAAGTGTATTGAAAATTTAAAAAAATTAATTACCTTTACTATTAATTATATCGACTAATTGAAATGAAAAGAGTTTTTTTTTACTCCATTGCACTGTTCTTATTAACTTGCTTTTTCTATTCATGCACTATTTCACATACTGCTGTAATTTCAAACAATCCAGTGGGTTCAAAAATGATTTCTAGAGATTACACCAATTGGGACTCCAAACAAGGAGCTACCTATCAACAGTTAATGAGTGGAGCCAAAATAACTAAAATAGGTATCGCCGAATACAAGTCTTTAAATTATTTATTTTTCACACGCAACACGATTACTATTACTGGAGAATAACAATTTACCATCTTCTATGAATAAATCATTTACAATATCATTTTTACTGATTAGCTTAATTTTATTATGCTCCTCTTGTGTTACCATTTACCCGATTGATGCAACTAACAATGCAATAGGTGAAAAAGTAGGTCGATCTAAAACAACTGTTCTACTAGGTACAGGAAATCGAACAAACATATCTACTGGAATTGTCTTCAACCAAAATTTTGGTGTAATTGAAGCTACAAAAAATGGAGACATTGACACCTTAGCTACAGTAGATTTGAAAATCTACAATTACATCTTTTTTAAACGACTAGAATTAATTGTTACCGGAAATTAATACGTTCTTTATGAAAAAAAATACATCTACTTTCGTATACATTGTGATAGTTTCCCTAGTATTCTTATTGCAATCATGTGCCTTATCTGTTCCAGGAATAGTTAATGATAACAAGTATGAAAAAGTTGGAGAAGCATCATACACAGTAGTTTTGGGGATTTTCAGGCCTAAACATGTCGATATTTCTATACGAAAAGCCGCTGAAAATGGAGGAATTACGAAAATCTCTACCGTTGATTTTGTAGTCGAATACAACCCTTTTTCAAGAACATATAAAACAGTTGTGACCGGAGAATAGTGTATGTGCTTTCATCGTATTTCACTAATTGTCCTATTACTGCTATACAATAGTTTATTATATTGTCAAGAAATCGGCATAAAACACTACAGTAAAAAACATCAGTTAGAGCGCCTCTATCTTCCGGGTGAAGAAATGAAATCAGCCTATTTTGATATACTATTCCCTGACTCGGTCTACAGTTTTGGTTCGGTTGAAATCAAAAAAGCTACTTTAGAAACCTCCAAACCATTCTTACTAAAATACACCATTCAAAACAATCAAATTCATTCATTAACGCTAACAAGCAATCGAAAAAAGAATATTCCAATTTTAACGTCGGTATTGAACAAGAGCATTCCCAAATTCAAAAATTTAGTACCTGATAAGCCACACCTTATTGAATTAAACGGAGATACATTCAACCTTATTTACAGCTATAACTCCCGTTCTTTCTATTTGAAAATCGAGCGACAAAAAAAAGAATAGAAAAACCCAGGAAACTTTTTTGAACTTTTTTGTTTCCTATGTGTTTTTATTCCTACTTTTGCCCACGAAATGGATGAAAAACAAATAGAAATAATTAGTAAAGCATCGGACATCTTTATGAAGTACGGAATTAAATCCGTTACCATGGATGACCTGGCAAGAGAGCTAAGCATCTCTAAAAAAACTATTTACAAATATTTTGAGGATAAAAAAGAATTAGTTCGATCAATTGTTGCCACCAAAATTGAGCTAGACAAAGCTTCCTGCAATATAATCATTAATCAATGTGAAAATGCTATTGATGAGTTAATTCAAATCTCTAAATCCATCAAAGAAAACTTTGGAAATATTCATTCATCCGTATTTTTCGACCTTCAGAAGTACCATCAAGACGCTTGGAGAATGATGCAGCAACACAAACAAGAATTTGTACATCAACAAATCATGGATAATATGAACCGCGGCATGGGCGAAGGTTTGTATCGTTCAAACATTAAAACAGATGTCATTGCTTTTGTATATGTTAATACCATTGATACAATTTTCGAAAAAATCAGCTCATCAAATTTAGACCATGCTGTCAGTGAAATATTTGTAGAAATTATTCGGTTTTTAATTCGTGGAATCGCGAGTGAAACAGGCCTAGAATATTTAAAATCAAGAATAAAATTAGAAGAAAATGAATAAAATACTCTTTCTGTCGGTAGTAATTCTTTCAAATTTGCATTTCACAATTGCGCAAGAATTCTCTCTATTCGACGCACAAACTTACGCCCTTGAAAAAGCAGAAAAAATTAAACGTGCTGAACTCGATTTTGAGGATGCAAAAAAAAAGGTGGTAGAAACTAGAGCAATAGGATTACCACAAATCAATTCAGACTTCAACTTCCAAAACTTTCTGTCTATTCCAGTTCAAGCAGTTGACGGTAGTTTTATCGGACAACCGGGTGAATTGGTCACATTTAGAGCAGGGACCGATTACATGGCTGGTGCAGGAGTTACCGTAAATCAACTGCTCTTTGATGGGTCTTATATCGTAGGACTTCAAGTTTCTAATTTTTACAAAAAGTTTGTTGAAGACAACATTGAAAAATCCCAACAAGAGGTGCTTTACGACGTAACTCGAGCGTATGAATTGGCATTAGTGAGTAGAGAAAATAAGATTTTCTTAGACACGCTAGTTCAAAGTGCACAAGACTTATTAGATCAACAAAAAAACTTTTACGAGCTTGGAATGATTTCAGCAGAAGATGTTGACCAAATCAAATTCGCTTTATTGCAAGCTAAAACCAATAAATCTGCAGCACACTATTCGTATGAAAACGCCATTGCTTTTTTAAAAATGACGATGTCATACCCTATGGATGAACCAATTATATTAACTGAAACACTTGATGGCATAATGAGCGAATTGAAATCTATTGACGCATATGCTGGTTCGATTTATGACAATATAGATTACAAGTTACTTCAAAAACAAAAAAAACTCAACGAGTATGATTTGAAAAATATGCGTATGGCAAACTTGCCTAAACTCAATGCAACTTTTGGTCATCAGTATAACTATTTTGCGAACGAAGAGTTTCGTCCTATCAATGCTCCGTGGTTTTATCAAACCTTTGTAGGAGTAAGTCTTAGCGTACCTATTTTTTCCAGTGGAGCAAGATGGGCTCGGGTTCAGCAAGCAAAAATAGCTGTAAAACAAGATGAATTTACCATACAAGAAATGGAACGAGGTTTGAAGATGCAAGAACAGCAGTACAAAAACGATTTCCTATCGGCTAGAGAACAACTGGATTTGCAAAAAGAAAATGTAAAATTAGCAACACGCATTTATGAAAACGCACTTGTTAAAGCCGAAATTGGAAAAGAAAATAGTTTAGAGGTAACACAAAAATACCAACAGCTTGTTACTGCACAAACACAATACGTAAACGCGATGATTGATGTATTTACTGCAAAGCTGAATATCGACCAATTGTATAATAAATTGAACAGAGATTAACATGAAAAAAAGGAATAGTATTATAATTGGAATTATTGGAATGATTTCAATTGTCAGTTGCCAACCGCAAAGTGAGTTAGATGAATTAATAGCTCAAAAATCGAAGCTTAAATCTGAACTTACGAATATTGAAGAAAAAATCCGCGCAAAAGACACTACCCAAGTAGAGTTTCTACCACTCGTTGTTGTCGATGAGATAACCAATGACAGGTTTGAACATCGCGTAAATGTACAAGGAGAAGTCCGAACAGATGAAGAGATTATGATTAATGCTGAAGCAAACGGTATCGTCGTAGCATTAAACGTGCGGGAAGGAGATTATGTAAAAAAAGGTCAAGCACTTGCTGAAATCGATAGTCAGGTGTTGGCTGGTAATGTGGGTGAACTAGAAACTTCTATCGAGTTTGCAGAATATACATATCAAAAACAACAAGAGCTTTTTGACCGAGGTGTTGGGACAGAATTTGAGCTAAAACAATCTAAAAACCAGCTCAATAGCCTCAAATCACAATTAAATACGTTAAAAACACAAAAAAGCAAATACACCGTAACCGCTCCTTTCAATGGGTACATCGATGAAATAATGGTGCGGAGAGGTGAAATGGCAGGAGCTCAAATGCCGCTATTGCGTTTAGTGAACAATACGAATATGCGTATTTCAGCTGATATATCTGAATTTTATTATACAAAAATTAATGTAGGAACTCCAATACGTGTTTTTATTCCAACCATTGATGCTCATTTCAATTTAGCCGTTACTTCTGTTGGTACATTTATCCACCCTACAAATAGAACCTTTCGTATTCAAGCAGACATTGATGAGCACGAACGTTTAATTCCTAATATGCTTGCAGAAGTGAATGTAACTGATTTAGTACTCGATTCTGTATATATTGTTCCTGCCACAGCCTTGATTAAATCGCAAGAAAACAAAGATTTTATTTTTGTTTTGAATGAGTCTAATGACTATCCAACCGTAGAATACGTTGAAGTTGAAATATTAAGCAGGTACAAAGGTCTAGCAGCTATTGAACCATTAGACAAAGATATTTCAGCTATTCGAAATGTTGTGGTTCAAGGGGCTAGAGGAGTAACAAATGGTGATCGGGTAAGAATCCAATAAAGATATAATGGAAAAACAAACAATAAAAATATTCGGATTATCCAATTGGTCGGTAAAAAACACCAAGACAGTATTTTTGATATTACTGATTCTTTTCTTTGGAGGAGCGATTTCCTATCAAAATATGCCAAAAGAAAACTTTCCTGAATTACAAATTCCAGAGATTTATATCGGTATTGCAAAACCTGGTTCTGCTCCGACTTATATGTCTGATAAAATTGCAGAAGCAATAGAAAAGGAAGTTTCTACCATTAAGCTCGTGGATGAAATTAATGCGAATTCTGTGCATGGTTATACAACTATTCGCGTAAAGTTTGATTTCAAAGTAGATGTGAATAATGCACTGACTAAAGTGAAAGACGCCGTTGATAAAGCAAGATCCAACGCTGATTTCCCAGAAATTCCAGTTGAGCCCACTATCTTTGAGATTAACCCAAGTGATTTGCCCATTATGAACATCAACCTTAGTGGTATGAGTCAACGGGTATTAAAAGATGTAGCAGAGGACCTCAAGGACCTCATCGAAGAACTTTCCGAAATCAATGAAGTGAACATTCGAGGTGTTCAAGAGGAAGAAATGAGAATCGATGTTGACAGAATGAAAGCAGAGGCAGTTCGTGTTTCATTATCTGACATTGAGCAAGCCGTTCAAGCTGAAAACGTGACTATTTCTGGTGGTGAAATCCGGATGGATGGTTTGCGAAAAACGATCATGATTGATGGTGAATTTTCTGATGCAGATGAATTAAAAGAAATCATCGTTAAGCAAGATGATTACATGCCCGTGCGTTTAAAAGATATAGCGGATGTTTATTTCGGTGATGGCGACACAACTTCATTTGCACGTGAATTTGGCAAACCTGTGGTGATGATTGATGTCGTGAAACAAGGTGGAGAAAATTTACTTGTTGCTTCTAATAAAATCAATACCATTATTGAAAATGCCCACGCCTCTAATGTCATTCCAACAGGGGTTAATGTTTCTATCACGAATGATCAATCCACCCAAACACGAGACATGGTTTCCAATTTGGAAAACTCAATCATTTTTGGAATTTTACTTGTTACAGGAGTTTTATTGTTCTTCCTAGGTGCTAGAAATGCACTTTTTGTGGGTATTGCAATTCCACTCTCCATGCTGATGTCTTTCTTGATTTTAGACGCCATGGGGGTTACTCTAAACACTATCGTACTATTTTCATTAGTTCTTGCGCTAGGAATGCTGGTAGACAATGGTATTGTGGTGGTGGAAAACATCTATCGCCTCATGGAAGATGAAAAAATGAATTCCTTTGAAGCAGCGGTAAAAGGTGTCTCTGAAGTAGCTTGGCCAATCATTGCTTCCACAGCAACCACTTTAGCTGCTTTTGTTCCTCTGGCTTTATGGCCCGGTATTTTTGGTGAATTTATGAAATACCTGCCTATTACCTTAATGATTGTTTTAGGATCTTCATTGTTTGTCGCATTGGTTATCAATCCTGTGCTAACTGCATTGTACATGAAAGTTGAGCAAAAAACTCCCCGCAAAGGAAAAGGAACATTATATGCACTTCTATTTATAGCTGTTGGTATTTCAATCGTTTTTGCTGGCGCCACTGTTTTCGGAAACATAGTTGCGCTTATCGGTATTTTTTCGATTGCAAATATTTGGTTTTTCTTTCCGGGAACCGATTATTTTCAAAATAGAATCTTACCTGTCTTGGAAAAGTACTACAACCGATTCTTGACATTTGCACTTTCTGGTGCTCGTCCAGTTTTGTTTATAATTGGAACTTTCCTAGCACTTATTGGCTCTATAGCATTAGTGTCTATTTTTCAACCTAAAGTAGAGTTTTTTCCGAGTAATGAACCTAAGTTTGTAAACATCTTTGTGAGTCACCCTATTGGGACAGATATAAATGTCACCAATGCCTCTATGTTGGCCGTAGAAGATAAACTGAATGAAATACTAGCTCCTTACATGAGTGATACTATTGGCAAAAAACCGAAAGAGCGCATCATTCAATCAATTATCACGCAAGTAGGTGAAGGTGCTGGAGGGGAGCAAACCGTTTCTATGGAATCGACTCCACACAAAGGAAAAATAACCATTGATTTTGCAGAGTTTGAATATAGAGATTCCATTAACGCAACGAGTTATTTACTAAAAAAACTGCAACGCGAATTAAAAGGGTTTCTCCCCGCAGATGTCCAGTTATCCATCCAAAAGAACTCAATGGGACCTCCCCAGCAACCGCCTATTAACATTGAAATAACTAGTCTAGACAAAGGCGTTTATAAAGACTTGATTTTAGAAGCTACCAACATTAAGAACTACCTTGATCGAAAAAAAGTTGGTGGAGTTGACGAGTTGAAATTAAATGTAGAAGCTACTCGTCCAGAGATTCCTATTGAAGTAGATAGAGAACAAGTGCGCCGATTAAACGCTTCGACAAGTCAAGTAGGTATGGCTATTAGAAAAGCTTTGTTAGGCG
The DNA here is from genome assembly GCA_007117055.1 of Lishizhenia sp. Classification (GTDB taxonomy): domain Bacteria; phylum Bacteroidota; class Bacteroidia; order Flavobacteriales_D; family Crocinitomicaceae; genus CSBr16-161. The sequence continues at coordinate 13,522 of SKHH01000276.1, forward strand.
AAGATATTTCTACATATACCCTGAATGAAGAAAACTACGACATAGTTGTTCGTTTCAAACAAGAAGATCGTTATGATTTGAATGCACTGTTAGATCAAAAACTGATGTTTCGAAACAATACAGGACAACTGTTGAGTATTCCAATTCGAAGTGTGGTAAAAACTCCGAAAGAAAATATTTCTTACACGGGAGTAGATCGAAAAAATCAAACCGCAATGGTGGTTATTAGTTCAGATGTATCGGAGGGTTTTAATGCCAATGAGGTGGTGGATGAACTTAAAAACGTCATGCGCGATTATGTCGAAGAAGGAAAGTTTCCCTCCTCTATGAATTATAAGTTTACCGGTCAACAAGAAGAACAAGCAACAGAAATGGAATTCTTAAGTCGAGCCTTATTAATCGCTATTTTTTTAATTCTGTTGATTATTGTTACTCAGTTTAACTCCTACTCTACTCCTTCAATAATTTTATTCGCGGTAATTCTTTCGCTTATCGGAGTATTTTTAGGGTTGGTAGTGAGCGGTCAAACCTTTGTGATTATCATGACCATGATAGGTATTATTTCGTTAGCGGGTGTTGTCGTCAACAATGCTATTGTACTCATTGATTACACCAATTTAATCCGAAAAGACCG
>SKHH01000254.1 GCA_007117055.1 Lishizhenia sp.
CTAAATCGAGAAAAAGAGGTCGTAGGAATTTACATTTCTGGTCACCCATTGGATGACTACAAAATTGATATCGATTCCTTTTGCACTGGTTCTGTTTCGTACATCATTAACTTAAACGAACATCAAGGAAAAGAATTTACACTAGCCGCTGTAATTTCAGAATGCGAACATCGAACTACTCGAAAAGGAGATCCATTTGGTACAATGCTAATCGAAGATTATAACGACTCCACTAAGCTTTTCTTCTTCCAAGAGGATTATGGGAAATTCCGTGCGTTTATGACAGAAGGTTCTTTTGTTTATATCACTGGAAAAGTTCAGCCAAAAAGATGGGGCAATAATGAATTTGAATTTAAAGTGAGTAAAATCGACTTCCTCACCAATATTCGAAAGCAAATGACAAAAGCACTAAATATCAAAGTTGCTTTGAGTAAGGTCGATTTTAGATTCATTGAAGACATCGAAAAAGTGTTTAAAGAAAATGAAGGTGCTTTCCCTATTCATTTCACCGTTTTTGATGCAATACATGATATGGAGGTAGATTTGCCTTCTCGTTATATCCGAGTAGATGTAACCGATAAGTTATTGAAAGAACTCAAAAACTTTGATTTAACATACGCATTGGTTTAATGAGTGTATCGAATGAACTAGCCTCCGAAATAATTCGTCAGTTTCCTCACGTTCCCTCAACTGAACAAGCAAAACTAATTGATGAGTTAGTCGATTTTTTCGTGAGTTCAACAGAAAACCCGTTGTTTATCTTAAAAGGATACGCAGGAACAGGAAAAACCACTTTATTGAGTGCTTTTGTAAAGGCTTTACATGTCCTTAAAAAAAAGTCGGTACTACTTGCGCCAACGGGTCGAGCAGCGAAAGTTTTTTCGATGCGTGCTGGAAAACTTGCTACGACCATACACAAGAAAATTTACCGCAAAGAAACAGTGGCCGGCGGTGGAATTCGACTTGTGGTTCCTCCCAACCTTCATACTAATACGCTTTTTATAATTGATGAAGCCTCAATGATTGGTGCTTTAACCCAACAAAATGACGGCAGTATTTCCCCTCAAAATTTACTGGAGGACGTCATCGAATACATCTACAGTGGAAAAAATTGCAGATTGATTTTTGTCGGAGATACAGCACAGTTACCTCCTGTAGGTTCGGATGAAAGTCCCGCATTAGACCAGAAATACCTTTCGAATTATTTTCCCAAACTAACTATATCTACTTTTAAATTACAACATGTACTGCGCCAAAGTAGTGATTCAGATATCCTTTACAATGCGACTTTACTACGCAGTGCTGCACCAGGCACTTTTCCTTCGTTCATAATTAGAGGAAGTAATGGAGTTCGGCGCATCGATGGAAGTGATTTACAAGAAGAATTAGAAAGTGCCTTTACCTCCTCTACCGATGGGGAAACGATTGTCATTACCAGAAGTAATAAACGAGCCAACCTATTTAACCAACAAATAAGAAGCCGCATATTTTGGATGGAAGAACGAATTTGTGGTGGAGATAAACTTATGATTGTGCGCAACAATTACTTTTGGATAGACGAAAAAACACCTGCTGGTTTCCTTGCGAATGGAGAAATGATTGTTGTGGAAAGATTGCGGAACATTGAATCCATGTATGGATTCGATTTTGTGGATGCGAGAGTGCGACTACCAGATTACCCAGAGATGGATTCAATTGAAGTAAAACTGTTACTTGATACCATTGACGAAGAACAAGCGTGTTTGTCTAGAGAAAAATTAAAAGAACTATTTTTTGCCATTGAGCAAGATTATAGTTGGGAGAAAAACAAGCGAAAACGCTACGAACGGATAATGTCAGATCCCTATTTCAATGCACTTCAAGTGAAATTTGCCTATGCGATAACCTGTCATAAATCACAAGGTGGACAATGGGAAAAAGTCTTCATTGATCAAGGTTTTCTGACAGAAGATTTATTAGATGAAAATTTCTTTCGTTGGTTATATACCGCCTTTACGCGAGCAACGGAACAACTTTACCTTGTCAATTTCAATTCAGCGTTTTTTCCTTCGGAAGAGTAAAGCTGAAACTACAACTCTAAATCAGGGTTTTGCATTTTAATGAGGTCAATAAAACTCAAATCGATATGTTCTAATCTGAATTCTATATCTTTACGTTTGTTTGAATCTAAGGCGTCTCCTAAGTCAAGCATCATATCACAATACTTTTGAATCATTTTTGGCTCATAACGATCGAAATTATCGTAAAATGATTTTTGCAATTCCAATATAGTCAAAATGTTACTGTAATCGGGGTAATGCAATAAAAGCGAATCTCTCCATTCGGTAGCACGTTCATCCAAACCGATAGCCATGTACATACTTGCCGCTTTTTCAATGGCTTCAGGAGCTAGTTCATGATCGGGAAACGTTTGGTAAAAAGTGATATTTCGCATCGCGGCTTCATGATACACCAAACGATCGATTTTTGCGTTAGGTTCTTTCATCACTTTTTCCATCAACACATTCAATGAATCGTCCATTACATTTATTTGTTCCAATAAATATTCAGGCGTAATGCCGTCAACTTTACTATCTTCGACCTCCGACGAACAACTTGCAATTACAAGAGCTACTAAAAAATAACCAACAACCTTTTTCATTTTTTCAGTTTAGTTTAAAATAACTAAGATACCATTTAAACACTTTTCTATCTTCTTTTTCCAGCTTTGATTGCAGGAAAAGACATTCTGTAATCCACCGATACTTCTCCTTTAGAAATTTTTGTCAACTTTTTCGTTAGCAACTTCTTTTTCAAAGGAGATAAGTGGTCCGTAAATAACACACCTTCGATATGATCATACTCATGTTGAATTACACGAGCAGCATACCCTTCAAAAGTTTCTTCCTGAAAATCAAAGTTTTCATCGTAATAGGTAACAACAATTTTTTCTTTTCGAAAAACATCTTCACGAATGGTAGGAATACTCAAGCAACCTTCTTGAAAACTCCACTCCTCCCCTGTTTCTTCCTCAATAATTGGATTAATAAAAACTTTTTTAAAGTTTTCTAACCCTTCCGCTTTTGGATCTGGCTCTTCTCCTTCTTCATCATCAGCAAAAGGCGAGGCATCCACAATAAATAAACGAATCGATTTTCCAATTTGAGGAGCAGCAAGCCCTACTCCGTGCGCGGCATACATCGTATCAAACATGTTATCGATCAGCTCCTTCAATTTCGGGAAATCCTCAGGAATTTCTTCTGCTTCTTTCTTTAAAACTGGATCTCCGTATGCTACTATGGGTAATATCATTTTTCTTTTTTTTATAAAAGTAATCAAAGTTAGTAATTGAACGAAAAAGAAATTTACATGTTTGTATAGGTATTAGAATCACTATTTTCTGTACTACTTAAGCTACAAAATTATTTCGTCAAATCCTCTAAATCCAATAAGAAGGCATATTCCATGGCAACTTCCTTGTAGCGTTCGAATCTTCCTGACGCCCCACCATGACCTACTTGCATATTACAATACATGTACAATTGGTTATCATTTGTTCTTAAGTCACGAATTTTCGCTATCCACTTAGCCGGTTCCCAGTATTGCACTTGACTATCCCAATATCCAGTTGTTATTAATAAATGAGGATAGTCTTGTTCTGTCACATTATCATACGGTGAATACGAAAGCATATAATGGTAATATTCTTCGTCTTTTGGATTCCCCCATTCATCGAATTCTCCAGTAGTCAGCGGTATAGACTCATCCAACATAGTGGAGACTACGTCTACAAAAGGGACTGCAGCAATAACTCCGTTGAACAAATCAGAACGCATATTAATCACTGCGCCCACTAACAATCCACCGGCGCTTCCCCCTTGCGCATAAAGATGTGATGTATTCGTATAATTTTGTTCGACCAAAAACTCCCCGCAAGCTATAAAATCCGTAAATGTGTTTTTCTTTTTAAGTAATTTACCATCTTCGTACCATTGGCGCCCCATTTCTTGTCCACCTCGAATATGTGCAATGGCAAAAGCAAATCCACGGTCAAGTAAACTCAACCTCACCGATGAGAAATAAGGGTCAATACTGTTTCCATATGATCCATATCCATAGAGCAATAGCGGATTTCTACCGTTCTTTTCCATGCCTTTCTTATACACAATGGAAATAGGAACAAGTGTACCATCTTCTGCTGGAGCATAAAGTCGCTCCGATGTATAATTATCGGGTGAGAAATTCGGATCGAGTACTTTCGTTTGCTTGAGTAATTTTTTTGATTTATCCTCCATATTGTAATCGTACTCCGTTGTTGGAGTGGTCAAAGAGGAATAAACGAAACGCAAGGTCGATGTATTAAATTCAGGGTTAGAAGTTACATACGCCATATAGGTCGGGTCATCAAACGAAATGTAATGTTCTTCACCATTTCTCCAAGGCATAATGCGAATTGCAGTCAAACCATTATTGCGTTCTTGAAGCACTAAAAAATCCTTAAAGATTTCCATGTCCTCCAAAAACACTTCCGGACGATGCGCGATAACAGGTTCCCAATTTTCTTTCGTCGATTGATCGATTGGAGTTTTCATTAACTGAAAGTTTTCAGCATTCCAATTATTTAAAATGTAAAAATTGTCGCCAAAATGTTCTACACTGTACTCCAAGTTTCGTTCTCTTGGCTGAATTACTTTCCATTCACCATTAGGGTCATTGGCATCGATAAAACGATATTCCGAAGAAAGCGTTTGAAAACTCCCAATAAAAATAAAATCTTCCGATTTTGACTTGGTCACATAACAACTGAAGGTTTCGTCTTTTTCTTCGAATACTAATTCATCATTTTCAGGGTTTTCCCCTATTTTATGTTTGTAAATGCGATACGAACGAAGGGTAACAGGGTCTTTTCTCGTATAAAAAACCGTTTCATTATCATTAGCCCACACAGCACCTCCAGTCGTATTAGGAATAACATCAGTCAGTAACGCTCCTGTCTCTAAGTCTTTAATATACAGGGTATATTGTCTTCGTGAAACAGTATCTAAACCATAAATCATTCGTTTGTTATTAGGGCTTACAGACTTACCACCTATCGCAAAATAATCTAACCCTTTCGCCATTTCGGGACCATTAAGGAGGATTTCCTCTTTCGCATTTTCCTCGGCTATACTTGTTCTACAATGCAGCGGATAATCTTCCCCTTCCTCATAACGTACAATATAGGAATAACCGTTTTTCACGACAGGAACAGATTCATCTTTTTGCTCTATACGTCCAACAATTTCTTCAAAAAGATCTTTTTGAAACGGCTCCGTATGTCTCATATGGTGCATTCGGTATTCATTTTCCGCATCAAGATACGTCAACACATCTTTCGTTTGTTGATCTTTTTCTTTCGCTTCTTTTTGTTCATCAGACAAACGCATCCAGAAATAGTTATCTAGTCGCGCATGATTATGCCATGTTATCTCGTGCGGTACTTTTTTAGCAATTGGTTCTTTCATTTCTTCTTTTCCTTTTTCTTGAGTACACCCTAACATTAATAAGGACATCAAAACTACACATTGTACAGAATTCTTCATGATTGATTTATTTTTATTCACACTTTCAACGTAAAAGCATGGTAGTAGTGCAGCTAAAAGTACATTATTTTTTTTAATACCAACCGAATGAAAGGCTATTATTTCAGGGTAAACGCATTTACTTATGTACCAATAGCGATATTTCATACAAGGCAATAATTTTTAAGTCATTAAGTTTTTTCTCTAGATTAACTATAACGTAAAAAGTCATGTCCTACCACCCTGTAAGCCTGTCCGACTCGTATAGCGGAGGTGTAATACCTAAACGAAGGACGATGTCCTTCGCTAGGAATGCATAAAACTATTAGTCCCGAAAGCCTGCCTAAGCAGGCTTTCGGGACTAATAGGGGGCGGTGTAGTTTATCGTAAACATCGGGTTTCACCCAATGTTTACAAATGCAGTCCTTTCAGGACAATTTTGCAACTTAGTTTCGTAGCCCAATAATTTTAAATGCGTTTGCCCTGCTATTATTTATATAACCAATACTAGACGTAGATCTTTAATTAAGTTATATGACGTTTTAGTATGTTCAATACTCCGTAAACATTTCAAATCCAATAAGACGGAGACCTTTATTCTCGGACTCATAAAAAATAAAATCAGAAATTTCAAAATAGTCATCTGTTTCCTTTCGAACTCGGAGTCTTCTTGCTTGCTCTCCTTCAAAAATAATACGATCCAAATCGTCGTAATCCATCCGAATCAATTCATACTTAACATACTCATCACCAAAAAGGTACGTATAGTCACGTCCATCTTGCCCTTCTATTTCAACAAAAGCCTGCCAGTCAAAAGTTAAGTCGTTAGTTAAAATAACCTCTTTAAACGCTTCCCACTCTTCATGAAAAACCAGTCCATATTCATTTGGCAAATGAAAGTTTACAGGATTGTACTCCATTAAATAAGCGGTAAAAATCACATTCAAATCTGCCACTCTCAAGATCATATTTATATAATTAGAATCATTGAAAGGAATGTTCCAATTTACTTGTTGAATATCAGAACGTTTAATTTCTTTTTCCAAGTGTTTTATATGTTCATTCTGAAGGTCATCATACAATTCATTAAAAAAATTGTATACTTCCTTCATTTCTGAAAATTCTGCATTATACCAAACACCGACCAATTCATTCTCTAGGTCGAAAGTAAATACTGTTTTATTTTTGCTTTCATTACGGTGTTTGGTAAAAATAAATTCATTATTCACCTCTAATAGTTGGTCATATTGGTTTTTCATGCCTTTATAGACAGTATCTTTTGACGCTTTTTCTTTCAAAAACTGAAAGACAAAAGCTACATACTCATTAACGTTTTCAATAATTCTATTGTCCTGTGTATTTTTAATCTCGTTGTTAGGGTTAGTATCATCCACATTACACGAAAATAGTAAAACCAGTACAGCTAAACATACTAAAAAACGAAGGGTATAGCATTTAATAATCATCATTCCTCTTTTTAACGTTAACAAACCTACAATTTAGCTTTGACATAATTTTAGTTCTTTTGTAAGGGACGAGAATAAATTCATAAAACTATATTTTGAATTTATAAAGCATCTAAATTGAAATAAAATAAAAGTCAAAAACCATCGTTAAATAATGAAATAAAAATATTTTGCTTATGGTAAAAAGTTACAATTCATCTCCTTCATGGATCAAGGAAAAAAATAACGGTCCATCACTAGAAACTATTAATCGCATTTTGAATTACTCCAAGTCAATTGAAGTATTAACAACTAAAAAGAAAGCGATTTTACATTTAAATTAATTTCATTAAATGAAGTTACTAAAGACTGCTTGCTTCGGTGAGCAGTCTTTTTTTATGTTCACTAGGTTTATTCGGTAGTCAATGCTTTTTTAATATCTTGAATTACATTGGTACTAAAGCTTGAGGATTCAGTGTTGAAATGAGAAGAAATGAAGGTGGTTCTTTCTGTTTTTTGAATATCAACATCGTCAATGATGTTTAAAATAAAACCTTCAATCTCCTCGTGACTTATTCCTTTATAGAGTACATTTACCAACTTAGCCCCATATTCGTTAAAAAGTTTTAAACTATCTAAATCATGAAGTAAAAACAAGGCAGGCTTAGATGTAAAACTATACTCCGTCATAAAAGAAATACTATCCATAATCATAGCGTCTGAATATTGAAAAAGCGAAATATAGTCCCCTTCTTCTACCTGACAATTGGGTAATTCCTCCCATTCCGCATAAAATGCATTCGTTTTTTCCTCTCCCCATTCATGAAAAGCGTACAGTTTGCTTTTTAAATGTGGATGTGGTTTAAAAGCTATGTGAATTTCATCCCTATACTTTTTAGCCATTTTTAATAAAAACCTTCCATTTTTAATGATGGTGGAAAAATTCATTTCCTCTAAATCATTAAATGTATGATGCGGCGCATAGATAAGGCGTTTTTTACCTTGACATTTCCAAGGATCTTCCAAAGTACCTGAAAATGAAAGAGACTCCAATATAGCTGAACCAGCAGCTTTTGTATTCACCCCTTTTATACGACCGTATTTTTGCGCCATTTGTTGATGAAACTCAGTTTCTACATAATTTCGCCATAATACTTGGTGAAAAAAGGTGTCATTTTGCAAATACGGTTTATTCGTTGCCATAATGCTATAGGGTGCATAACAACATAAACTATCTAAAAAATGCTCAATTGAATAAAGCTGATACGTTAACTCATGCGGATTAGTGAAAAAAGTAATATCTGGTAAAAACTGACTTTTTAAATCTACTAATTTCCCCGATGAATCATACGCATTTAACATTGGATAACCTTTCGCTTGACACATATTGTAAATACGTTTTAACTCTTCCTCATGCTCTCTATGACTAACATCTTTCAAGGGACAAGCGAAAACAACAACATTAAAAAAATCATCCTCTTTCATTTTTTGAAATAAGGCATCGTATTTCCACATTGCAGCACTAACCACAACAAATGCAACATTTACAGGTTCTCCTTGCTGTATTTTATATTTAATATTTTTTACAACCTCTTTGTAATCCTTTTGAATACGATGAATAGCTGGTTTTTCGGTTTGTTTTAACAGCAGTTTATAGGTTTTGAGCACAAGTAAATAAACCGGTTTAATTAACTTCCGTATAAAAGGAGATTTTATTTTGTTGATTTTATCTTTTACAACACCCATTTAACCAATTTGATGGTAATTCATTAATGCTTCTTTTAACTCCGATGCAGAAAACCGAACTGGATTATTATTCATACGTTCCAAATTAACTTGCGCAATATAATTTCCCAAAGAAAGCTGAGGGATTTCTTTTAAACTCTTCTTCAACCCTGCTTGCTTTTTTAACGATAGAAGTTTGTCAATGAAATCGTTTTGGTTGCGACAATCAAACACATGTAATAAATCCTTTTTATCTGCACTTTCCATGTTTTTCCAATTAACTTGAACGAAAAAATCTATATTCACACCAACCGCTTCTCCATGTGCCAGTCCGTGACTTGAAGTTAAATAATACGCTAATGCATGAGCTCCAGTTGTTTTAGAAATATTAATGGCTTTCCCTGCATAAAAGGCTCCTAAACACATTGCTTTCCTCGCTTCCTTCTCCCCGTACAAGACGGCTTTTAAAAAATTTGGAATTAATAACTCTAATGCCTTCAAAGCAAACTTTTTACTCTCTTCATTTTTGTTCTTCGCCCAAACAGATTCTATAGCTTGACAAATTGCATCAAAACCGGAAGTTGCCGTAAGGTATGGATTCATACTATGAGTTAACGATGCGTCCAAAAGCACGTAGTATGGAAGTAAAAAAGGAGCGGCAATCGAATGTTTTTTTCCGTCTACATACATTACAGCAAAATGCGTTGCTTCACTTCCACTTCCTGACGTTGTTGGAATAGCAATATGAATCGTATTAACGGAATGTGTTGGTTTTACTAAATTCTCCACATCCTCATCACTTTCTGCATATTGAAAGTAAATCAGCAACTTTGCAAAATCCATTACACTTCCTCCTCCGATACTAATTACTAGATCTACGTCAGAAACATTAGCATCTTTTCGTAGCTTAATTACATCTTTCACATCAGGATTAGCCGAAAAATCAAAAACACGAGTTACATATTTATATTGTTGTTGCATCTTAAGAAAAAAATCATATGCTGAACTATTTTCAAAAGAATTCCTCCCTGTCACCCATAGGATGGATGTAGGGTTAATTTTATCCAGCAGACTCGTAAGGCCTTGCTGGAAGTCGCTATTTGTAACTACTTGTGTAGACATTTATCTAGACATTTAAGGCTTCATCACCCACTCCATAAAAGCCCTTTTATTTTCCATTGGAGTTTTGGTGGGTCTTCCCAAATCATCGCGGGAGCCTAAACTCAATTTTACCTCCAAGAATAATGGACCCTTACCACTTTTAAACTCTGGAAGAATTCTAGTTACCTCATCTAATGACTCAGCTATCCAAGCGGTATTATAACCACTCAACTCTGAAAGCTGCGAAAAACCAATATTAAATCCCATGGTAGGTTGCCCACCAACAGATTCATGTGCGCCATTATTCAATAAAATATGCTTATAATTGGTAAGTTTTGATTGACCAATTAATGGAATAGAGCCCATGTGCATTAAAGCGGCTCCGTCTCCATCGATACAATAGACAGGACGATTTTTTTTCTGCTTCGCTATACCTAGTGCGATTTGAGAAGCATGCCCCATTCCTCCAACGGTTAAAAAGTCTTTTTCATTCGAATGGCCTAGTTTTTTTCTAATTTCAAAGAGTTCCCTGGATGTTTTACCCGTCGTAGATACAATAATGGCGTCTTCTTCTAAATTCTGAGCGATATAAGTCAAAAAATCTTCTCTTTTCAGTTCAAATAATGGTGATTTAACTTTAGTTTTAAAAGATTCAAATGTATTTTTTCGAACCACTAATGCTACTGGTTTTGAATTATTCTTTGCGTAAGTCAAAAGACCAGACATTTTAGCTTGACATACCTCTTTTGAGGTTTTAGCATCTATGATTTCATAAGAAATCCCCATTGCGTCCAACAATTGGTTTTGCACCTTTCCCTGCGTAATGTGTTGCGGTTCATCTTTTACACCTGGTTCTCCTCTCCAGCCAATTAAAAGTAGCATAGGAATACCATAAACGGCATCATCTGCCAAAGAAAGAATTGGGTTAATCGTATTTCCAAGGCCTGAATTTTGTAAATACACCATTGGGATTTTACCTGTAGCCAAATGATAGCCCATTGCCATTGCAACAGCACCGCCTTCATTAGTATTTATTACATGGTTCTCCGCATCTTCTAACTCATCCACACAAGCACAAAAATGTTTCAACAGGGAATCTGGAACCCCAGTAAAAAACTCAATTCCATGTTGCTTTAAATCCGATAAAAAATCCGTTGGTTGAATCATTTTGTACCTGGAATTAAATTTAAAATCTCTTTAATGGATAACATATTTTCTTGTGCCTCAAAGGCTCTACCATGCTTCAAAATACTTTCTGCAGTGGCTTTCATTGCGGGATAAGATGACCTTAACAATTGATTCGCATAAATAACAATGTTGACTCCATTTTCAGCCAGCTCTTTTTCCGTAATGGTATCATAACTTGAAGGTACCGCCACTAAAGGAACACGATTGTCTAAATTATTATAAGTTTTACAAAACGTCAGAATCTCATCTGGAGTCTTTTCCTTAGAGTGAATCATTACCCCATCAACACCTGCCTCTATATACGCTTTAGCTCTTTCAATCGCGTCTTCTTGTCCTGCTTTAAGAATTAGACTTTCGATTCGAGCGATAACCATAAAGTCATCCGTAACTTGTGCTTTTTTAGCTACACGTATTTTTTCACAAAAACTCAAAATATCATCTTGTTTCTGAGGAACTTCAGTTCCAAAAAGTGAATTTTTCTTCAACCCAACTTTATCTTCAATGATAATAGCTGAAACACCAAGCCTTTCTAGCGTTCTAACCGTAAATACAAGGTGTTCAGGTTTACCTCCAGTATCTCCGTCAAAAATGATTGGTTTTGTTGTCACCTCCATGAGGTCATTAATATTATTTGTACGAGTTGTTAAATCTAACGCCTCAATGTCTGGTTTACCTCTTAACGTAGAGTCTGTTAAACTACTCGCCCACATCGCATCAAACTCCACCTTTACACCGTTTTTATCCACCGCTACTTTTTCAGCTATCAATCCTGTCAATCCACTATGAGCTTCAATAACGCGAACAATATCTTTTGCATATAACAGGCGCTTCAGGCGCTTTAAACGTATTGAAGGCGTTGTTCCTACCTCTTTTACGGCGTTATTCAATTCAGTCGAGGAAATTCCTTTTGTGTAAGGTATTTCAATGAGTTCTCCACCCCACTCCTTCAGCGTATCAATAACTTGCTGACGCGCTTCTTTTTGAGGTCCTTCTTGCCAATCATCACCATGAACCACATAATCTGGTTTCAATTCCCTTAAATTTGGTCGATAATCTAATTGGTATTGTGGAACAACCTTAGTCACTCCTTTAATCGCAGAAGTAATTATAAATCTTTTATCATAATCAAGGTAAGGAAGTCGTTTATAGCTCGCAATTGCTTTATCTGTAAGTAAACCTAAAGTTACTTCCCCCAACTTACAAGCTTGTTCAATAATATTGATATGCCCTGGGTGGATCAAATCGGCACTCATGGCCACGTATACTTTTTTCATTTCTTATATTGTGTTCCTATGTAAAGTTTCTACGAAGTTAAAAAAAATAGAGCAGTTGACTGTTTCAATTGTAAAAATTAGCTCATAATAACTCAGTTAATATCTTTATACTATATTGATGGACTCTGCTCTTCATTGATAATAGCGTCGAATACTTTAAGCGCTACCTCTTTAGTAAAATCACCAGCAGTAACTCCCGGCCAAAAATCCACATTTTTTCGTGATACAATTTTGGTCACCATCACAGGAATAAAGTCATAGTCAAGCGCCGAAAGTATGGATGTTCTATGTTGACCGTCATAAATCATCCATTTTAATTTATCCGCTTTTTTATCAATTAAGATGGTTGCGGTGATATTATTTTTATTTTGATACGGTTTATATTCGGTGCTTTCAAACTTCTTAAGCAACTCTAAAATACGTTCGGCCTCAACCTCTAGTTTACTTTCCGAAACAGGTCCAAATAGGTGCCACCCCTCTTCAATTCCAACATCCAATCCGTTTTTTTTATTTTCCTTTGCAGTTTGAATGGGTCTATTTTTTTCAACTTCTGCTATGGTTCTATCTTCCCACGGGTGCACAGCTACCCACGGTTCTTTTTGAGCCAGATTTGGAGCCTCTTCTTTTGTCAAACCTAATACTTCCGCAGCGTTGTCAGGTTTAACTTCTTCATAGAATTTTTGCAATTCTTTTTTAATATGCTTTTTACGGTGCTCCTTTTTCAGTGCTTTTTTTACCGCCTTCTTAAAAGGGTGACTCATATTTGTAAAGCTAAAGTTCATTACATGACCACGCACATAAGCAACAGGCACAAAACAAATAAACGGAAGTTGATTAGATTCTGCTAGAAAATAAATTTTGTCAAGGTTAAGAATGTCTTTTTTAATCAAAGGAATGGAGTCATCGTTTCCATTGATTTTAGTAAGATCATACCCTGCCTTGTTTATTAATTTGACCAGCTTACTTTTTATAAAAGCACCATTCATAGTTTCCTTCTATTATTTCTTACACAAATACAACTGTCTGTCATTTCTTTCTGGATCATCCACCGAATGCAAAGAAATTACTTCAATTTTTGAAAATAATTGCTTGACGAACTTAATTTGTTCCTCTTGTTCGAGTAAAGTTCCATTCGTTTCAATAAGCAATGTATCTGACAGATAAGCACAATACCGAATAACTTCTTTCCAATTTTTTATCCACCGACATACAGCGAGCAGGAAAATGATATCCACTTTGTTCTCAGGCAATAAATCTTCAATCAATTCTAATGAATCAGATTCTAGATTAAAATGGTAAAAACTAAAATGTTGATAGCTTTCTACTGCTTTGATTTTGTTTGCGGCATTAATCATTCTTGGGTCGTAATCAATACCTACCCCCCATTTTACATCATCTTTTAACTCAAACAACATCCCTCCTTGGTTAGAACCAATATCCAATACACTTTTATCCGTGAAATCAAAAGGTACTTTCTCCAATCGTGCTTTTGGATTTCTACGTCCTTTAAAGGTCTTTCCTCCAATTGTTAAGGTATGATACCCTGCAGGGAAATTTGTTGCGGCATAAAACGACTCACTTGTTTTTGTGTAATTCAATAAGTTTTGAATTTTCGTAAGATTAGACTCCCCTTCTTGAGTAATTCGATTAAACGTATAATCATTTTTCGGACGTTTATAACCCAATTTATGAGCTACTTTAATAGTTAAAGGTCCAATTACTGGTGTTTCTCGAATGATTTTTTTTAATTGCATCAAATTGTATATGTGTTTCTAGCAAATTTAACAATTTTATTTAGTTGAATTAAGGAACAAACATCGAAAGCACATATAGGCAGCGAATCGTTTAAAATGTGTTTGCTCTCCTTTCCCCCTC
>SKHH01000013.1 GCA_007117055.1 Lishizhenia sp.
ATTAAGACCAAGTAATCAAGATATTTCACTGACAAAACGATTTAAAGAATTCGGAAAACTGGTCGATATTTCTGTGTTGGATCATGTAATATTTACAGATAATGGTTACTACAGTTTCTCAGATGAGTGTGTTATGCCTATTTAATGTTTTTTTTGAAGTGATGCGTTTGTTGCGTAACAAGCTTTTTTTTGATCGGTGTGATTACAGTCTAATTTAACACCTTCAGGTTAAAGTTAAACACGATACAAACTTACTTTCAGGGTAAATGCATTTAATAGATAGAGCTCCCTTCGAGAACCTAAATAGGAGCGCTGATTGTCGGGGTTTCGATACTTCACGACTTGGCTCGAAGCACCGCAATACAGACACTCCGTTTCATTTTGGTAAGTATCACTCGAACACCTGAAAACATGAGTTATAGTAGTTCATAAACTATGTTTTTTTATAACAAAACTTATTAGGTGGTTACGGTGTGGCTTGATGCCCTGAGCTTTATCGAAGAGAAGCTTATCGAGATACGTGGTTTTACTTTAAATGCATTTGCCCTGAACTTACTCCAAATCATATTTTTCATTAGTAAGTTTATTGGTTGCAAAAATAAAGCTACATTTATCTTTTAAATGCCTTATAAATGGCGTTTAAATTACTTTTTTTTACAAAACATGGATAATACGCTTGTCATATTCGTAGATGAAGTCACAAAAAGGTTGACATACACATTGGAGCAAACGTTGGCTGTTTACGGTGTTTCGTATGAGTTGGTAAATGACCCTTTTTTGTTTTGCCAGCAGGACAGGTTAAATCTGGTGTATTCAAATTATCCTTTTGAAGAGCGTTTTTTGACCATTTCTCCATCTACTTTATTGTTTGAAGAAGAAATACGTAAAGTTGAGATCGATAAAACTTCTTGGCGCGGGGAAGAAATTCTTACTATTGATGGCGTGTTAGATCCTTTTGCTGCTTTGTTTTACCTCTTGAGTTTATACGATGAATATTTTATTGATAAAAAAGATCATCACGATAGAATAGACGCACAAAGTCATGTAATGGTGAGGTTTGGATGGCAAAAAAAGTTAATGGTTGAACGTTGGACAAAAGCTATTATTGATAAACTAAATGACTATTACCAGATTCCTTTGGATAAAAAACAACCGCCGTTTTCGGTATTGCCAACTTTTGATATCGATAATACCTATGCGTACAAATTGAAAAAAGGAACACGAAAATGGTTGAGTCAAACGAAAGATGTTTTGTTCAAAGATACCGATAGATTGAAAGAACGAAAGCGTGTTTTATCTGGAAGACAAAAGGATCCCTATGATACGTTTGAGGTGATTCGAACAATTCATCGAGATTATTTTCCAGTTAAATTATTTTGGTTGGTAGGAAGTTATGGTCGTTTTGACAGAAATATTTCGTTGGAAGACCCTAAGCACCGATCGTTGATTCAATCATTAGCAACGGAAATTGAAATCGGTTTACATCCAAGTTACCAATCCAATAAAGACGAAAGTATTTTGCGTTACGAAAAAGAATTGTTGTCCAATTGTTTAGGAAAAGAGGTAGGCAGTTCTCGCCAACATTTTTTAAAACTTAAAATTCCTGACACTTACGTTCATTTATTGAATACAAAAATCAAAAATGATTACACCTTAGGTTTCGCGAATGTGGTAGGGTTTAGAGCTGGGATTTCCAGACCTTTCTCATGGTTTGATTTGCGTAATAATCAGATTTCAGAATTAACAATTCATCCGTTTGCTTATATGGATGGAACTTTATTAGAGTATTTAAAGTTCTCACCAGAGCAAGCCAAAAAAGAAATATCAGAAGTGTTGCAAGAGGTTGCATGTATGGGGGGAACCTTTGCTTTTATTTGGCACAATGAAACAATTGGAGATTACGGCAAATGGAATGGTTGGCAAGATGTACTTTGGCACACGATAAATGAGGGAAAAGAATTAATGGAAAACCGATAAATGCACAAAAGTGATATGAGAAAAAGTATCGTTCAATTGCCCAAGTCTACGCTGGAATTAAATCGAAAGCAACCTATTTTATTGCTTGGTAGTTGTTTTTCACAACACATTAGTCATAAATGTAAAGAACATGGTTTACAAGAGGTTCACAACCCGTTAGGAACGATTTTCAATCCTCATACGATTGGAAAGTTTTTAACCTCATGTTTGGATTCTTGTACATTAAAGGACTCTATTTTTCAAAAAGAGGACATGTTTTTATCTTGGGAAGCTTCGAATAGTATTTATGCTTTTTCAGAAAAGGAGTTAGCTACAATTTTAAAGGAAAAACAAACATTTTTTTCAAAAAAAATAGAAGAGGCACAAGTAATCATTATCACATTTGGCTCAGCATGGAGTTACATGCATAAAAAACAACAATTCATAGTTGCGAATTGCCACAAAATACCTTCCACAGATTTCGAAAAAGTACTGTTGTCCATTCCTGAAATTGTGTCTCAATGGAGTTCTGTTTTAAACCAGTTATTTCAACAATACCCAAATGTGAAATTGATGTTTACCGTAAGCCCTGTGCGACACTGGAAAGACGGGGCAATCGAAAACGCTAGAAGTAAAGCCATATTAATCGAAGCGGTGCATCAGTTGGTTGAAACCCATCAAAAAGCTTCTTATTTCCCATCTTATGAAATTGTTGTAGATGAATTACGCGATTATGGGTATTTCAAAATGGACGGATTACACCCTAATGAAATAGCGGTAAATCACGTGTGGAAAATCTTTTTGGAACGTTACTTCTCACCGGAAGATCAAAAGGTATTGAGTGCCTTCAATACATTGCGAAGACAAGCAGAACATAAGAGCGTTCATCCTAATTCTAAAGCAGACATGCTGTACCGTCAACAATTAGCTGAAAAAATCAACACGTTTCGTGAGAATTATCCAGAAATGAATTATTCGGCACTGCATAGTGAGATCGATTAAGACAATACGAGTCTTTATGATTAACAGGCTTAACAGCTTTTTAATTTTGCTATAGTACCTATTGGATCTTCTGCATTGAATACAAAACTTCCAGCTACTAACGCATCGGCGCCGGCTTTTTTCAATAGGGGAGCGTTTGTACTATTTACGCCTCCGTCTACTTCAATTAGCGTTGACGCACCCTTAGATAGAATTAAATCTTTTAATTTCATGACTTTATCAATTGCAGCGGGAAGAAATTTTTGTCCTCCAAAACCAGGGTTAACGGACATAATTAACACTAAATCCAACTCTTCAATAATTTCTTCCAATACGTTAACAGGAGTATGCGGATTTAGCGCAACACCAGCTTTCATACCTTCGCTTTTGATTAATTGAATTGTTCGGTGTAAATGTGTGCAAGCTTCGTAATGTACGGTTACGAATTCAGCACCTGCCATTTTACAATCAGCGATGTAATTGTCTGGATGAACAATCATTAAATGTACGTCCAGTGGTTTTAACGCATGATTATGAATAGCACTCATTACTGGAAAACCAAAAGAAATATTGGGAACAAATACACCGTCCATTATATCTATGTGTAACCAATCGGCGTCACTTCGATTCAACATTTCCACATCACGTTGAAGATTAGCAAAGTCAGCTGCCAAAACAGAAGGAGATACTATTGTTGCCATATTTTTCGTATTTAATAGAAAACAAAATTACATAATTCATAGACAAAGTAAAGTGATATGAATTCAATGTTATTAACATTTGTAAAATTGAGTTTTTGTTACTCCCCAAAATATGCATTATTAAAGCACGTGGTATATAGTATACGTCGTAATGAGTTCCTTAATCAACTTAAAACTCAAATCTATATACCTGTACATCTTTTGTCGCTAACATTGAACTGTGATTAACTATTCATTTGAAGTCTATTTTAACGCTCAAATTTCTGTATTTTCGCAAAAAGAATCCAAGAAATCAGTATGGAAGAGAATAAAAATAGACCGTTAATTTTAATCACCAATGATGACGGAATTCAGGCGAAAGGTCTGAGGAGCTTAATTCAAGCGGTGCAAGGCTTCGGAGATATCGTAATTGTGGCGCCAGATAAACCGCAATCAGGTATGGGGCATGCGATTACGGTAAATGATGTGTTGCGTTTGAATCCTTCACCTTTATATCCTGAATTAAATGCCTTTACGTGTTCTGGTACTCCTGTTGATTGTGTTAAATTAGCCATTTCTGAAGTAATTGAAGGAAAACCTGATTTATTACTTTCAGGAATTAATCACGGTGAAAATTCGGCTTCAAATGTCTTGTATTCTGGAACAATGTCAGCAGCTGTAGAAGGAGCAATGGAAGATATTCCATCCATAGGGTTTTCGTTGCTTGATTTTGATCCTAATGCCGACTTTACTGGAGCACAGTGGGCGGTTCGAGAAGTAGTTAAAAAGGTATTGGATAATGAATTTCCAAAGTCCATTTGCTTAAATGTAAACATACCCCAACTAAAGCAAGAAGAAATCAAAGGAATTAAAATTTGTCGTCAAGCAAAGGCATATTGGAAGGATAATTTTGACAAACGTTTTGATCAATTTGGCAAACCATATTATTGGTTAACAGGAGATTTTAATCGTTCTGACAGAAGCGAAGATACGGATATTTGGGCCTTGGATAACGGCTTTGTAAGTGTTGTTCCAACGCAATTTGATATGACGGCCTATCATGCAATTAGTCAATTAAATGAATGGGGGTTATGAGTACAATGAAAAAGAAATTTGATCGTTGGGATCTTGGGTTACTCATCGGTATGCTTCTTCCAATTATTGCTTTTTTTGTGTATTGGCAATGGAAACATACAGATTGGTCATGGGAAAGATTATACAATTATATGCGAGTAAGTGCTGACCATCGAAACAATTTATTGGTTTTTCCTTTAGTACCGAATTTAATATTATTCTATTTCTCTAATTTTCAGTTATACTGGGAGAATTTCACGCAAGGTTTAGTAGGAATAACTATAGCACTTGCCATACCTGTTGTAATTTTACTTGTAGTGTGAGAAAGTTTTATATCATTGCTGGTGAGGCCTCAGGCGATTTACACGCAAGTAACTTGATGCGCGAAATGAAATCCATTGATTCTTCTTTGGATTTTCGTTATTGGGGTGGAGATGAGATGACTAAAGTATATGGATCTCCTGTAACGCACATAAAATCATTGGCTTTCATGGGTTTTATTGAAGTAGTACTTAATCTAAAAACCATTTTAAATAACATTCGATTTTGTAAAAATGATATACTAAAATATCAACCCGATGCCTTAATTTTGGTGGATTATCCAGGTTTTAATATGCGTATTGCAAAATGGGCAAAAAATGAAGGTATTAAAGTCTATTATTACATTTCACCACAAATTTGGGCTTGGAAACAAAAACGAGCCTATCAAATTAAAAAAACCGTCGATAAAATGGTAGTAATTCTACCGTTTGAAAAAGAGATTTACAAAAAATTCGATATGACGGTGGACTATGTAGGTCATCCTTTGTTAGACGCTATTGATCGATTTACAGCTCATGAGAAAAGCGAAATTAAAACAGAATTAAAATCAGAACGCCCCATTATAGCGTTATTACCGGGAAGTAGAAGTCAAGAAATTAGTAAAAAACTTCCAGTAATGCTTTCGGTAATACCTCAATTTAAGGAATATCAATTTGTCATTGCAGCAGCTCCATCTCAAGATCGATCTTTTTACGCTTCATTTTTGTCGGAAGATCAATTGAAAAAGGTATCTATTATTCAAGGAAAAACCTACGAAATCTTAAATACGTCCACTGCTGCATTAGTAACTTCAGGAACAGCAACACTTGAAACGGCTCTTTTTCGAGTACCACAAGTTGTCTGTTATAAAGGATCTCCTTTTTCGTATTGGATAGCCAAAAGGCTGATTAAAGTGAAGTTCATTAGTTT
Source organism: Lishizhenia sp. (assembly GCA_007117055.1). Lineage (GTDB taxonomy): Bacteria > Bacteroidota > Bacteroidia > Flavobacteriales_D > Crocinitomicaceae > CSBr16-161. Next base: position 5,922 of record SKHH01000013.1, read on the forward strand.
GGTAAATTTGATTCTAAACAAAGAAGTAGTTAAAGAATTGATTCAAGCGGAATGCAACACCAAGAATATTTCCGTTGAATTGGAACAAATTTTGCCTAATGGTAGCAAAAGAACGTATGTTTTGGAGGAGTACAACCAGCTAATAAATGTGCTTGGTGGAGGAGGAGCGAGTAAAAAAGCAGCGTTATTATTTTTGGAAGAATAATTATCAACTATGCGATTATTGTGTTGCTGTTTTCTAATTTTATTTCAATGGAGCCTTAGCGCTCAAGAAATGCTCATTGGGATATTTACAGCAAACACCATTCACAAAATCGAGTTCTCTTATGATACAGGAAGTTATTCGATTCTTGGAGACGGAAAAAACTTTGGCTCTATACTTCCGAACGAGTTTGTTTCAATTGCAAAAACCAATGAGGGGAAATTAGAATTGAAACACGGTGTGCGCTTAATTGGGAAATTCAAGAAAGTTGAATTAAAACCAAATGGAGGCAATCGCATCCTAAGGGTGCATCCCATTTCACCAGAATTGAAAACGCGAAAATATCAAGATGGGTTTATTATTACTCCAAAAAAAACAGGTGTGCAAGTGGTAAATAAAGTAAGTATAAACCATTACTTAATGGGAGTAGTTGAATCCGAAGGCGGAGGAGGAAAGCACATAGAATATTACAAAGCACAAGCAGTTATTAGCAGGACGTACGCATTAAAGCACCAAAATAAACATGCAAAGGAAGGTTTTCATTTATGTGATCAAGTGCACTGTCAAGCTTATCATAGTATGATGCGTTTCACACCAACCATTGAAGAAGCAGTAAACCTTACTACGGGAGAGTTTATGGTGGATACCTTAACCAATAAATTGGTAGATGGTTACTTTCATGCCAATTGCGGTGGTGAAACCAGCAGGTCAGATTATGTTTGGAATACGAATGTTTCTTACTTACAACCCTTTAAGGACACATTTTGTATTCATACGAGGCAGGCTAATTGGGAACATAAAATTCCCAAGGTAGAATGGCGCAATTATTTGGTAAATCAATTCAACTATCCCATCGAAGATTCGAATTATAGAAATACAATTTATTCTTTCGATCAGCTTTCCAGAAAAGCGTTTTATCAATCTCCGCACTTGGGAATTCCCTTAAGGGATATTCGTTATCACTTCAAGTTGCGTTCGACATTTTTCTCTACCTATCCAGAAGGAGATTATGTGATTCTGAAGGGTAGAGGATATGGTCACGGTATTGGAATGTGTCAAGAAGGAGCTATGGGAATGGCCAACAAGGGACTAAATTATCACCAAATACTGTCGTACTATTTTGACGGTATACGCATAGAAAACAAATTTCGAGAAAAGTATATGAATCAATTTATTTCTGAGCCGTTTTATGAAGAAGAGCCGCAATGGGATTGATTCTTCAGTGACGTATGTTTTGATATCAAAGCAGGTTCTAAACACATATCCCTTCCAGAACTAATTTTATTTTTACTCTTTTAAAGATAGATAGCGTCGCTTGTTAAAGCTAAAGGGTGAGAGTTTTATTTTATTCATCCTAAAATCACCTAATTATATAGTCTAAGACAAGTTTGATTTATTATTTTATTTAAAATCAATCTAATTAAGGATAAATAATTATTTTTGTTTCGTGAAATTAATCATAGCAGATAGTAATGATATTGTAAGAATAGGACTTCGTACCATTCTTTCTACGGATAAGTCTAATGAAGTTATTGGAGAGGCGCGCAGTGCTAATGAATTGATACAACAAGTTGCGAATTTTGATGCAGATATCGTATTAATTGATTACACAGCACCAGGATTTAGTATTGATGTTATCCCTAAAATACTTTCCAAAAAGAAATCTATTGTTGTTGTAGCCATTACCCCAGAACAGTCTGCTAATACTGTTGTAGATGCTTTACGATCAGGTGTACTGAGTTACATTAAGAAAGATTGCGACATAGGAGAGATCATGAATGCTGTTAAAGAATCACACCGAGGGAATAAGTTTTTTTGTGGACAAGTATTAGAAACCATACAGCGTGCATCTATTGATGTCAATGATATTGATTTTGATTCCTTCTCTTGCGAACCTATTTTGCTTACGGAACGTGAAATAGAAGTCATTAAATGGATTGCAGAAGGTTATACCAACACGCAAATAGCAGATGAACTTCATTTGAGTCCACATACAGTTACGACACATCGAAAAAACATCATGGCAAAACTCGGCGCTAAAAATACAGCAGCCATTGTAATGTATGCGGTGAAAACCAACCTTGTAAGTCCCAATAAGTTTTTATTCCTAGGCGATAATTGATAGGGATACCTTCGGTATGAATATATGATAAACTTACTAATTCGAACTCGTTCGTTTACCGAGGTATTGAACAATAAAGTAGAGCAAGAATATACCAATGGGAAATAAGAACCATGAACTCACCCCAAAAGCACTTGGAATAATTCCTACAACAATAGAAACAACTCCTACTGTAAGTGCGTAAGGCATTTGTGTTTTTACGTGCTGAATATGATCGCAAGACGTTGCTAAACTACTCAAGATTGTCGTGTCCGAGATAGGGGAGCAATGGTCTCCTAAAACTGCACCAGCCAAAACGGAAGCAATACAATTATATAAAATACTCATTTCATTATAAGAAGGGTCATTGCTAGCTAATCCAAATGCAAGCGGGATGATTAATGGGTACATTAAGGCCATCGTGCTCCAAGATGAACCTGTTGAAAAAGCAATAAATGCAGATAAAACGAAGGTTAACGTTGGAATAATCCACACATTCGAAAAATCTCTCCCGAAAAAAGTTTTGATGTATTCAGCGGTCATTAACTCTTCTGTAGTAGTTGCCAAGGACCAAGCTAACACTAAAATAGCGATAGCTGGAACCATCGTTTTAACTCCAAAAATAACAGTATCCATTGTTTCCCGTAATGACATGATTTTCTGACTCAATGTCAAACCAATAGCGACTGTTAATCCACACAAAGAAGCCCAGATAAGAGCTGTGTAAGAATCGGCATTACCAATTACTAAACCTAATTTTTTAAAAAAAGTAGTCGGACCATTTTCTAAATCGCTCAAATGCATCCACGTACTATTTTTTAATGCGATTCCTGCATCAATAAGATCTTTTTCGAGACTTTCCAACCCTGTATAAATTAATGCTGTGAATGTTCCAAACACCACAATTAAAATTGGTAGAATAGCGTTAATAGGGCGAAGTTTGGATGAACTTACAGGTTTAAACTCTTCAAGCTCTTCATTACTGTGGGTTACATCTTCTATTTTTTCACGGTTTAACGCTCTATTTTCAGCATGCCACATTGGACCGAAGTCTTTTCCTTTATAAATAATAAAAAACACAAAAAACAAAGTGAAAATAGGGTAGAAGGAGTACGCTAATGATTCCATGAAAATACCGTAGGCGCTTTCGTTGATTTCTCCACCTTGTGCTTCTATTTTATTAACTCCATCTGAAATGTATGTCAGCTCGGCTCCAATCCATGTCGTTATGAAGGCAATGGAAGCAATAGGAGCGGCAGTAGAGTCAACAATGTAAGCTAACTTCTCCCTAGAAACTTTAAGTTTATCTGTGACAGAACGCATGGTATTACCAACCACTAGAGTATTTGCGTAATCATCAAAGAAAATTGCTAAACCTAAAAAGTAGGTCGTTAGCATGCCTGATTTTCTATTTTGTGCATACCGCATGAGTCGATTAACAACCCCTTGCATGCCCCCATTTTTAGAAATGACGGCCACAATAGATCCAATGGTAATAGAAAAGAGAATTACGGCTAAGTGTCCTTCATCAAGTAATGCTTGAATGATATAATGGCTGAAAACAGACAAAAAAGCTGCACCTAATCCCCAAAAACCATCAGTATAAACTCCTATAACAGTAGCGCCAACAAAAATCCCGATAAACAAGGAAGATATAACTTCCTTGAAGATTAGCGCTAATGCAATAGCAATTAGAGGAGGTAGAAGGGATAGCCATCCTGCAATAATAAGCGGGGTGTTTTTTAAAGTAAACCCGTCTTCGATTTCAATTTTTGATGAAGTAAATGTGACTTCACCTTTATAAATTTCGCCTTCCGATTGTAAAGGAATAGTATCGGAATTAATGATAACGTGATTTAAATCTACTTGAGTAGAATGAACATGAAATGAGGTTGGTACCTGTTTTAAAACAACGTGAGGGAATTCTATTTCACCTGAAAACCCAAAAAACGAAACGCTTATAAACAGGATTAATATATTGAAAATATGTATTTTAAACCTTTTCACTTTAAGTAATGCTTTTATGTTGTTTTGAGCTGTGAAAATACAATAATATTACAATACGAGTTTCATTCTATATTATTATTTTGATGACCGAACATCGTAATCTTGCTATTTCAATTTGGAACGCAGTGTTTTTCGGTCTATTGCCAATATTTCAGCAGCCTTTGTTTTGTTGTTATTTGTTGCTGATAAAACTTTTAAAATGTGTAGCCTTTCAGCTTCTTCTAGAGTGATTAATTGATGACCGCTGAGTTTTTTTGTCAACGTTGTTTTCATATAGTTTGGTAGTTGTTCAATCTCCATGTGTTTATCACATAAAATCACCATTCTATGAATGAAATTTTCTAACTCCCTTACATTTCCAGGCCATGAATATTCCGTAAAAATTTTCAATACCCTTTTACCAATACGAAGGGGAGGTTTTTCGTTTTCTTTCGAGAATTTTTTATTAAAAAATCGAATCAATAAAGGAATATCTTCTTTTCTGTCACGTAATGGAGGAATGTGAATAGAAATAATGTTTAGGCGGTAGAATAAGTCTTCACGAAACACTCCTTTTTCGATAAGTTCAGAAATATTAGAATTAGATGCTGAAATTAAGCGTAAATTAATTTTTTGAGGCTTTACATCGCCTAACATAGTAACTTCTTTTTCTTGTATAACACGTAGAAGTTTAGCTTGCACTGATAGAGAAGTATTCGTGATTTCATCCAGAAATAATGTACCACCTTGCGCAGCTTGAAAAAAACCAATGCGTGAGCTTGTTGCTCCGGTAAAAGCTCCTTTCACATGACCAAATAATTCACTTTCCAGCAGGTTTTCTGGAATAGCTCCACAGTTGACTGGAACAAAAGGAGCCGCTGAAAACTTACTGTTATAGTGAATAGCTCGGGCTACCATTTCTTTTCCTGTACCACTTTCTCCCGAAATCAATACACTTGCGACATTATTTTTTGTTTTGTCAATGGTAGCAAAGAGTTGTTGCATGGCTTGCGATTTTCCAATAATACCGTGAAAGGAAGTCCTTTGCTCGTCTTCTTCAATTACATGACTAACATTATGTTCACCTAAAACTTTAACAATGGATTGCTCAAGTTCTTCATAGGTAAACGGTTTGATAAGATATTCTAAGGCTCCCATTTTCATTACTTCTACAGCGTCACGTACATCAGGGAACCCAGTAATGACTAAAATTGGAATGTTTGGAAAGTGTTGTGACATGTATTTCACAAATTGAAAACCGCCAATTTCTGGCATTTTCATATCGGTGATTACAAGGTCTATGGAAGTCGATTCTATAATTTGAATACCTTCTAATACAGTAGTTGCCGAAAATGGATTAAACCCCATTGCAGCAGAATGTCTACTTAAAACCTCCACCATATCGAAGGAATCATCTATAATCAGTACAGAAAGCTTTTGTTTCATGATTTATTTGAATTTGAAAAAGTAATGGAAAATTCTGTTCCTTGTTCTAAAGCTGATGTTACATGAATTTTTCCTTTATGAGCTTGAATAATACCATGAACAACGGCCAAACCTAGTCCAGTACCGTGTTCTTTGGTTGTAAAGAATGGCTGGAAAAGTTGTTTCAAATGTTGTTCAGAAACTCCTGTGCCTTTATCTTTAATTTTTATGTTGACCTCTTCTTGATTAATGGAGCTTTGAATCATTATGCTATCTTCTGGAGAAGAGGCAGCTATGGCATTCATAACAAGATTAATAAAAACTTGCGAGAGTTGAATTGCATCTCCCTTTATAAAAACGGGAGTAGGAGAAAGCTTTAAGTTCATCAGAATGCGAGATTCATTGAGTTGAAGCTTTAATAAATTTACCGAATCTTGAATGATTTTATTGAGATCAACTAGGGTATAATTCGAGGGCATTTCACAGGAAAAATACATCATTTTTTTCACGATTTCGCGGGCAGTCATAGTACTAGAAATGATGCGTTCGATGTCTTTAATTTTTTCTTGATTAATTTCTGATTTTTTCAGTAATTCAGCGAAACCAAGAATGTTTCCAAGTGGTGTATTTAATTCATGAGCAATTCCTGCCGTTACTTCCGCTAGAACATGAAGGCGATCTTCTTTAATGATTCTTTCCTGCATGTGTTTTTCTTTTTCGAGTTGTTCATGAATATAGATCACCGACTCAATCTCTGTTACTATTTTTTCTAATAATTGCTTTTCTTCTTCAAGAAAGGAATCATCCGAAGCGTATCCAACAATTAACTTTCCTCTTGCGGTTTGATTAACTTTTACAGTATAGTTTAGTTGTGTTAAAATTTCATTTTCCGGATTAGAAGTTAATGTTATCCCGCCGTCCAATTTTAAAGTCGCGACCACTTTAACAGGGAATTGCAAACCTTCAGAAATAGAATGTACAATTCTAGTCAATTGACTTTCTAACCCAGCGGTTATATCTCGTGCTATTTTAGATACTTTATATAAGCAAGAAAGTTCTTTTACACGTTCAGATAAACTATTGTTAATGTTTGTATTGTGATTTTTTTTTAGCATTTAAATCGGGTAATAATTCCTCAAATATACATGTTAAGTTTGAGGTAGCCAAGCTACTTATTAAATCCGAACAAGCTAAGTCTCAAAACTGTCTGAAAGGACTGCAGATGTAAACATTGGGTGAAACTCGATGTTTTTCGATAAACAACACCATACCCAATCAGTATCGAAGGACGTTGTCCTTCGTGTAGTTATTAGACCTTCGCTATACCAGTCAGACAGGCCTACACGATGAGAGGTTTTGACTTTTAACGCTATAATTAATCTACAGAAAAACTCACCTATATAACCTATGTAGGTAAGCCATATTATTAATAATTCCTTTTTCTTAAAAGTTTATCAATTTAGTCCCTGTTGTTTTATGACTAATTTCGATAACCCAAATTGAATAAGGAGTTGTTGATGGCGCAAGCTTTTAACTAAAAGAACCTTAAATTAATGGCCAAGGTAACTGTTGTGTTTTCAGGGAAATCGAATTTAGCAGCATTAAAATTAGGTGGGCCAAAGTTGCCAAATGCATTATTGGAAAATCCAAAACCTTCTTGAGGAATACCAATGAAGTTTTGATCTAATTCATAATTCGAGTTTTCGTCATGGAATAAAGCCAATGCATAGGTTCCAGGAGGAATATCATCAAATTCAAACTGCATTAGAGGTTTATCTGTTACTTCAATAAAATACTCTCTGAATGCCTTGTCAGGGTCATTAAATGTAGCACTCGAGTTGTATAATGCAAAATTAATCAAGCCTTTAACAGTATTGATATTGTCTACGGTGACAACTAGTTTTTGAGTGGATTCGTTTTCTTCATTTTCACCATCAGTATTATCATTATTTGAACTATTTCCATCATTCGAAATTACTGTGTACCCCGAGTCCTTAGAATGATCCTCTTTTTTACAACTGTTTAAAAATATAAAAGCACTTAAGAGAACGAATAAAAAAGGTTTTACTGCTAGACTAGCTGAAAAAATGTTAAGCTTTGAAAATTGATTTTTCATGTGTTACTGTTTTTTTATTAAACATATAAATAAACGAAGTGTTTGATAAAACAGTCTATTAAATTACAATTTTAAATTATATAACTGATTATTAGTGTTTTATTTTAGATAACTTTACCTTGAAATTTCTAACTTGATTAAGATTCATTGGCTTACTATTTAATATTTTATGCGTTTTTTCTAGTTTTTTAACTGATTATTAATTGATTTCATGAAAAAAATCAAAAAATATTATTACATTTCTGAAAATATCTTTACTTTCACATGCGATTATAAACTATATTATTATGTCAGGGATAGGAAAAATTACAGAAGACATCATTAACCGGTCACCATTTGTAAGAGAGGCATTAACAGAAGGACTTATTAATGTTTC
>SKHH01000290.1 GCA_007117055.1 Lishizhenia sp.
GCGTAGATAAAATGACTCCCTTTTTAAACGATTTATTAAACAATGCCGAAGAAAATAAATTCAAAGAAGTAGAGGTTACATTCAAAGTTGTTGGTGGTGGAAGCGATCCAGAATTCCGAGTGTTAGAGACAATCAACTGGAAAAATTAACGAACTATACTTCTTCTATATTGTTGGGGAAAGTATAAAGCATAATTATACGAAAAGATGATAGAGAGAAAACTATTTGAATTTAAACATACGTATCAATCATTACCCCAACCCTTTTTTAAAAAAGTCAATCCTAGTGCTGTTTCAAATCCTAAACTCGTTTTCTGGAACGAAGAATTAGCAAAGCAGCTAAAAATTGATCCCGCTGCATTGGATAAGGAAGAATTAGCTGAACTATTCGTAGGAAATCAACTTTTCAAAGATTCTGAGCCGATCGCTCAAGCTTATGCAGGTCACCAATTTGGAAATTTCACCATGCTGGGTGATGGAAGAGCGATTCTCTTGGGGGAACATGTGTTAAAAAACAATTCTGTCCTAGACATACAATTAAAAGGTGCAGGAATTACGCCCTTTTCTAGAGGCGGTGATGGAAGAGGCACATTATCCTCCATGCTTCGGGAATTAATCATGAGTGAGACCTTACACCAATTGAATATCCCTACGAGTCGTGGTTTAGCTGTTGTATCCACAGGTGATCAAGTTTATCGACAAACAGTTGAAATGGGTGGTATATTAACACGCGTAGCAACAAGCCATCTGCGGGTTGGAACATTCGAATATGCAAGAAGATTTTTAGATCAAAATGCGCTGGAACAATTATTAGATTATGCATTAGAAAGGCATTATCCATCCGGATTAGCCTCAGAAAACCGAGCGAAAGCACTACTCGAGTTTGTGATGGACAAACAAATCCAATTAATTGTAAACTGGATGCGCGTTGGGTTTATTCACGGGGTAATGAACACAGATAATTTTACCATATCAGGAGAAACTATTGATTATGGCCCTTGCGCTTTTATGAATGCTTATTTCCCAGGAACTGTTTTTAGTTCCATCGATCGACAAGGAAGGTATGCCTACGGTAATCAACCAGCAATTGGTCAATGGAATTTAAGTTGTTTAGCGGGTGCCTTACTTCCTCTATTTCACGAAAACGAAAAAATCGCCATTGATATGGCCGAACAACTTTTAAATAAATATCCAGAAAAATTTAAAACAGAGCATGCTTTAATGCTAGCCAGGAAAGTAGGCTTTGAAACCTCGAATGAAGAAATCGCACGTTTCGTTTCTTTATTCCTGCAATTTCTTGAAAAGCACCGCATCGACTTCACCAATGCGTTCTTGTATTTAGAGTCGTCGACTTATCAATCTTATGTTCAACATCATGAGGATTGGGAAATGATCAAAGGGAAATGGAAAGAATTGCTAAAGAGCAACAACATAAGTGAAGAGCAAGCCATTGCAATAATGCAAAAAAACAATCCCACAATTATTCCGAGGAATCACAATGTAGAAAAAGCGCTTTTGGAAGTAAGTAAAAAAAATGAATTTACATTTTTCAAGTCCTTTATGGCACAATTAAAAGATCCCTATTCTCGTTCAGATCGACCTGTGGAGTTTATGCTACCTCCAGAAGGTGGAGATGCAGGATATAAAACCTACTGCGGTACATAAAGCATAACTCAATAATGTTTATTTATGTTAAAAAGCTGGATTGTAATCCTCTTGTTATTAGTTTCATGGTGTAAAACAAAAAACATCAAATGAAAACAATTACAATTGCAAAAGGAGATGGAATCGGTCCGGAAATCATGGATGCAACAATAGCTGTTTTAAAAGCTGCAGGGGCAAAATTAAATTTTGAAGAAATTCAAGTCGGGGAAAAGGTGTACCTTTCAGGGAACACTTCTGGAATTCCTGCTGAAGCATGGGATACTATTAAAAAAAATAAAATTTTTTTAAAAGCTCCAATCACAACTCCACAAGGTGGAGGATACAAAAGTTTAAATGTAACCATGCGTAAATCATTGGGCTTATTTGCTAATGTCCGTCCCTGTGTGAGTTATCATCCTTTTGTCAATACAAAGCATCCAACGATGGATCTAGTAATTGTTCGAGAAAATGAAGAAGACCTTTACGCTGGAATTGAACATCAACAAACTGAAGATGTTGTTCAGTGTTTAAAACTTATTTCCGTTTCAGGATCTGAGCGCATCATTCGATACGCATTTGAATATGCTAAATCAAACAACAGAAAGAAAGTAACTTGCTTTTCTAAGGATAATATCATGAAGCAAACAGATGGATTATTCCACAGAACGTTTGATACTATCGCAAAAGAATATCCTGAAATAGAAACAGAGCATTGGATTGTAGATATAGGAGCAGCTAAAGTGGCTAATCGACCTGAAAATTTTGATGTTATAGTAATGCAGAACCTGTATGGAGACATCATTTCTGATATATCGGCTGAAATTTCGGGTTCTGTTGGACTAGGCGGATCTTCAAACATTGGAGAAAGCGTAGCCATGTTTGAAGCGATTCATGGAAGTGCTCCTGATATTGCCGGACAAAATATTGCTAATCCATCTGGGCTTTTAAACGGGGCGTTATTGATGCTTCATCATGTAGGAGAATCAGAAACAGCTATTAAAATTCAAAACGCTTGGTTGAAGACCTTAGAAGAAGGAAAACACACAGCGGATATTTTCTCTCCGAACTTATCTTCTGAATTATTAGGCACAAAAGAATTTGCTGAAGCTATCATTACCAATCTTGGAAAAAAACCAAACACATTAAAAGCAATCAGTGCTGACAATGTTAAACCCATTGAAGTGCCTATTGTTCGTTTCAAAGCGTCTAAAAAGAAAGAGCTTTTAGGAGTTGACATCTTCGTGGATGCTGAAATTTCACCAGATGATTTAGGAGAAAAACTAAAGCAAGCCAGTAACGATTCTTCACTTGATTTACTCATGATTACCAACCGAGGAGTGAAAGTATGGCCAAATGGATTTGAAGAAACTTTCTGTACCAATCACTGGAGATGTCGTTTTTTAATGCCGGATGAAAGTGTTATTTCAAATCAAGATGTATTGAATTTGATGAATCAATTGAATAAAGAAGGTGTAGATATAATTAAAACAGAAAATTTATACCAATTTGATGGTGTAAAATCGTTCTCTTTAGGTCAAGGACAGTAATAAGAATTGCTTATATAAAAAACGGGGAGCCAAAAGCTCCCCATTTTTTTGTATCTAACTAATAACTGTTTTTAATATCTGTAATGTTCTGGTTTATAAGGACCTTCTACTTTGACACCAATATAATCTGCTTGGTCTTTTGAGAGTGTTTCTAGTTCTACACCAATTTTAGCAAGGTGTAATTCTGCTACTTTCTCATCCAAATGTTTTGGAAGCATATATACTTCGTTTTTATACTTATCAGAATGATTCCACAACTCAATCTGTGCAAGTGTTTGATTTGTAAATGAATTAGACATCACAAATGAAGGGTGTCCTGTTGCACAACCTAAGTTTACCAAACGACCTTCTGCTAACAAAATAATTTCTTTTCCACCTAATTCATATAAATCGACTTGAGGCTTAATTTCTGTTTTGTTTTGCGCATTTGTGTTTAACCACTTCACGTCAATTTCATTATCGAAATGTCCGATATTACAAACGATTGTCTTATCTTTCATCTTCTCAAAGTGGCTACCTACTACGATATCTTTGTTACCAGTTGTGGTTACAACGATATCCACACGATCAACTACTGAGTCTAATTTCTTCACCTCGAAACCATCCATTGCCGCTTGAAGTGCACAAATCGGATCAATTTCTGTAACGATAACACGAGCACCCGCACCTCTTAATGAAGCTGCTGAACCTTTTCCAACATCACCATATCCACAAACAACCGCAACTTTTCCTGCCATCATAGTATCCGTAGCTCTACGAATAGCATCTACTAATGA
>SKHH01000264.1 GCA_007117055.1 Lishizhenia sp.
CGATCACCACGATTCACTTTTGAAGTGATAGACTTTTCGAGTTCTTCAAAACTTCCAAGTGGAGAGAAGTCTATTCTACGAATAATATGGAAACCATAATCAGTTTGAAATGGTGCGGAGTATTCTAAATCATTTTCCAATGAAAAAGCAACATCTTCAAATTCAGGTAACATACGTTGGTTTGTGCCGGCTCCAAAAGTAGGAAGTTTTCCTCCGTTTTGTTTCGTTCCTCGGTCGTCAGAATATAAGCGAGCTAGTTTGGAGAAGTCCTCACCATCATTTAATTTTTCATAAATCTCCTTAATCTTTTTTTCAGCATTTTTCAAATCTTCTGGATCAGCATCGCGTCTTGCACCAACCATAATGTGAGCAGCGGTAATTGTTCCTCTGGTTGCTCTTTTATCATGTACCTTTACAAGGTGATAACCGTAGCTAGTTCGAATAGGTCCCCCAACTTCTCCAACCGCTGTGTTGTAGGCAACAGACTCAAAAGGATACACCATTTGAAATGCGGTGAAGTAACCTAATTTCCCTTGATTATCCACAACTGAAGGGTCTTCAGAGCCATCTTTACCCATTGCAACACTGGCGAAATCTTCTCCTTTTTCGATGCGTTTTTTTAACGCCATGATCTTGTTGTATGCCTTTAATGTGTCTTCGGGAGCGGCTTTTTCTCCAACTCTTACTAGAATATGTGATGCGCTCACCTCGTGTTTCATTCGTTCATAAGCTTCTCGAACTAAGTCTGTGTTTTTGCTTGAATCCACTAAATAGGGGCGTGCTAATTGTTCTTTGTATCCTTTTAACTCAGTAACAATATGTGGTAAGGTGTCGTATCCAAGGCGTTCAGCTTCAGCTACTTTTAATTTAAAATTCTTGAAAAGAATCATGTATTCATCCAAGGTAGCTTTATCGAACTTTGGGTCATTATTGTTTTTTAAATAGACTTGCAGAAACTCTGATTTTGTGACGTCTTTTTCATTGACAGACATAATGACAGGCTCTTTTTGTCCCCATGAAATAAACGTACATAGTGAAAAAGTGGTTAACATAAAAAGTTTGACTGTGTTCTTCATAGTTTTAAAGTTTGAATGTGTTAATAACGCACCAATTCCCCATTAATTTCGTGCCAAAAATTATTTTAACGAATAATTAGGAGCTTCTCTTGTGATGGCAACATCATGTGGGTGAGATTCCATCATCCCCGCATTAGTGATTCGTACAAATTCAGCGCCTTTTAAATCATTAATAGTAGCTGCACCACAGTACCCCATTCCTGCGCGAAGTCCACCAATTATTTGATAAACTACTTCTTTCAAATGCCCCTTGTAAGGAACACGACCAGAAATCCCCTCAGGAACAAGTTTTTTAACATCTTCTTCCGTGTCTTGGAAATAACGATCTTTTGAGCCTTTCTCCATGGCTTCCAACGACCCCATTCCTCTGTAGGCTTTGAATTTTCTTCCTTGATAAATGATTGTTTCGCCAGGAGATTCTTCTGTTCCGGCAAACATGGATCCAACCATTACCGTGTCAGCTCCAGCGGCTATTGCTTTTACAATATCTCCCGTGTAACGAATTCCTCCGTCTGCTATTACAGGTACGCCAGTGCCTTCAAGTGCTCGTGCAACATCGTTGATTGCAGAAATTTGCGGGACACCTACACCTGCAATGATACGTGTAGTACAAATTGATCCAGGGCCAATCCCTACTTTAACGGCGTCAGCTCCGGCGTCTACCAAGTATTTCGCTGCTTTACCCGTAGCAATATTTCCAACGATTACAGGCAATTCCTTATGTTTAGCCTTAACTTCTTTTAATTTATCTACTACACCTCTTGTATGACCATGCGCTGTATCGATAATAACAGCATCAACTCCAGCATTCACCAAAGCATCGACTCTTTCAATAGTGTCATGAGTTACCCCAACGGCAGCAGCGACTCTTAGTCTTCCAAAGGAATCTTTACACGAGTTTGGGTGCTCTTTTACTTTGATAATATCGCGATAGGTAATTAATCCGACTAATTTATTCTCCTTATCTACAACAGGCAACTTTTCAATTTTATGTTCTTGTAAAATATCTTCAGCTGTCGATAAATCAGTGCCGTCGGTAGTAGTTACGATTTTATCTTTGGTCATAACTTCTAATACCGATCGATTTTTATTTTTTTCAAAGCGAAGGTCTCGGTTGGTAACAATTCCAATTAACTTTTTATTTTCATCGATTACCGGTATACCTCCAATTTTATTTTCTTTCATTAATCGCAGCGCATCTTCCACCAATGCGTCTTTACCCAAAGTGATAGGGTCGATAATCATCCCGCTTTCAGAACGTTTTACTTTACGCACTTCTAACGCCTGTTCTGCGATTGACATGTTCTTATGCACCACACCGATTCCACCAGACTGTGCGATAGCAATAGCTAAACTCGACTCCGTTACGGTGTCCATTGCTGCAGATAAAATGGGAGTGTTTAATGCTATCGTTTTTGTTAACTGACTCTTTAATTGTACGTTTCTTGGAAGTACATCTGAGTAAGCAGGTGCAAGTAGAACGTCATCAAATGTTAAACCTTCTCTTGCTTCGTTAATGTTTGGAATTGCCATGTGAACCTATTTTCAAATAAATTCTCGCAAAAGTACAAATTTTACAAGTAAAAATGAAAGTATTGAGCGTCTTCTTTTTTTTCTGAAATAGCAATATGCGTTGAAGGTACAAAAAATCATATCTAGATTCTGAATACGGTGTTCTCAATACTTCACGACTATGCTCGAAGCATCGCACTTTTAATTTCATTATGTTTCGTTAAAATCACTCGATCACCTTGAACTTTTTGTTTATAAAAAATGTAATTTAAGACATATAATTAAGAGGTGTTTGAGTGTTTCGACGGAATAATATGGAGTCGGAAAGTATCGAGAACCCGATAATCAGTGTTACTATTTCTGCTCCCGCAGGGAGTTATTTCTAACAACTAATGAAGTTTAAGTTTGTCCAAAATAATTAAAATGAGTTGTTTTTTCGACGAATGTTTCTTATCTTTTTATACAACTAAACCCAAATTCGGATCAAAATGAAAGAAGAGTACTTGCATTATGTGTGGAAAAACAAGAAGCTAAAAAGTGAATATGTGCACCTAACCAACGGATCAACAGCAAAAATAATAGACGTAGGTTGGCACAATTTGGAATCTGGTCCTGATTTTTTTAGTGGTTCAGTGAAAATCGACGGTGTACTGTGGACTGGAAATATTGAACTTCATTTAAAATCTTCCGACTGGTATGCACATGGACACCAACACGATAAAGCGTATGATAATGTGATTTTACATGTCGTATACGAGCATAATAAAACGGTTTTTATCGACGGTAGAGAACTACCAACATTAGAATTAAAAGAAGTTATCCATGATTTAACCATCGATTCGAATGATTATTTTTTCAATGATAATGGAAAGCCATTTTGTTTAAATAGCGTTCAGGGTGAGCCGGCTGTAATTCAAGATCAACTAAACGAAGCTCTATTTCAGCGAATTCATAGAAATTCAGAGTCTGTTTTAGCACAATTACATGAAAATTGGCATGATAGAAGAGAGGCGTTATTTCAGTGTTTATTACAAGCATTTGGTACAAGTGTCAATAAATTACCTTTTCAGGAATTAGCGCAACGACTCAGCTGGTATGTTCTTCAAAAAGAATCATGGGATAGTCAGCGTGTTGAAGCGCTACTTTTTGGTGTTGCAGGTTTTTTGGAAGAAGATACTTCTGACAACTATTACAATGAGCTTAAAATGAATTGGCTTTTGCTTAAGAACAAATATCGTATCTCTTCAATGAATGTGAGTTCTTGGAAATTTGGAGGAGTACGACCACACAACTTCCCAACGGTGCGATTAGCTCAGTTGGCTCAAATTATTGGTCATTGGAAATTTGATTTTGGAA
>SKHH01000295.1 GCA_007117055.1 Lishizhenia sp.
CAAATCTACAGCGGCATAACCATATTCTGGCCATGTATGAATAGCCAAATGACTTTCTTCGATAACAACTACTCCAGAAACGCCATAAGGCGAGAAATGATGGAAAGTTGAATTGATAACAGTAGCTCCAGCTTTTCTTGCAGCCTCAACCATGTCACGTTCTATCCCTGCGACATCATTCATGATACTCGGGTCACAACGCATAAATTCAACTAAAATGTGATTTCCTAATGCACTCATTATTTTACGTATTAATTATTAGGCAAAAGTAAAATATTTAAAAATCAAACGAATTTAAAATGGATATTTTTAATTAAAATGTGACTTTAATCACTTACCCTTAATACAAATTACAGAAGGAGAAAGGCTTAAGGTGTTGTAAATCAATATAAATTGTTTAGACGATTAATTCGAATACATTTTCTGGGGGTCGACCAATTATGGCCTTTTTTCCATCACTCACGATAGGTCGTTCAATAACTTTTGGATATTTTACCATCAATTGAATTAACTCTTCCGCACTTAACGACTTTCCCTTAATGAATTCTTTATACTCGGCTTCTCCTTGTCTAAGTATTTCAGTTGGAGTTACGTTTAATTGTTTCAAAATGTTTGTTAGCTCTGATACCGTAGGAGGTGTTTTTAAATATTCTATAATTTCAACTTCGACATTTTTGTTTTCTAGTAAAGCAAGTGTTTGTCTACTTTTTGAACATCTTGGATTGTGGTAAATCTTCATTCTATTTATTTTGAATTAAATCAATTAAATACTTAGTTTCCCTTTTAAATTCTTCATAAACTTTGAAGCGTATACAAAATCGTTTATTTCAGGGTTATCTGTTCGGATGATTTCTTCTTTTGTTCCTTTCCACCAACTTTCTCCTTTGTAAATGAAAACTATCGTTTCTCCTATTTCAATTACACTGTTCATGTCGTGCGTAATAACAATGGTGGTCATGTTGTATTCGTGGGTAATCTCTTTGATCAAATTGTCTACAACAATTGAAGTACTTGGATCTAATCCTGAATTAGGTTCATCACAAAAAAGATATTTAGGGTTCATCGAGATGGCTCTTGCAATGGCGATTCGTTTTTGCATGCCCCCGCTACATTCTGCTGGAAACAACTTGTTTCTACCTTCTAGGTTTACTCGTTCCAAACAGAAATTAGCCCGATTAATCATTTCCTTTTTAGACATGTCTGTAAACATTTTTAGCGGAAACATGATGTTTTCTTCAACGGTTAGTGAATCAAATAAGGCTGAACCTTGAAAAAGCATTCCGATTTGCTTACGGATACTAATTTGTTCTTTTCGATTCATTTTAGAAAAGTCGATCCCATCATAGAGTATTTCGCCAGTATCAATACCCATAAGTCCAACGATACATTTGGTAAGTACGGATTTTCCCGAGCCAGATTGACCAATAATTAAATTGACTTTTCCAGTTTCAAATTGTGCATCAAAATCTTTTAATACGTGATTGCCTGGAAAAGATTTGTTAATATGTTTTACCTCAATCATTGTAATAGAATTAATTGGGTTAAAACAAAGTTTGTAAGCAGGATACAAATACTACTCCAAACAACAGCTTGCGTAGAGGATTTTCCTACATCTAGCGCTCCGCCTTTAGTATAATATCCGAAAAAGGAAGATACAGAAACAATAATGAATGCAAAGCACACTGTTTTAGTCAATGCATAGTAAATATCACTCATGATAAAAAAGGCACGTATACCATAAATATACTCTTCGTGTGAAGCTAGTCCGGCAGCTGTTACGGCAACATAGCCACCAATTAAACTAAGGGCCATTGAAAATATTATCAAGAAAGGGAAGAAGAAAACAGCAGCAACAATTTTAGGTAAAATCAAAAAACTACGCGAATTTACCCCCATAATTTCAAGTGCGTCGATTTGTTCAGTTACGCGCATCGTACCAATTTCAGAAGCGATATTTGAGCCCACTTTACCCGCTAAAATTAATGAAATAATAGTAGGGGAGAACTCAAGAATTGTACTCGAACGTGTAATGTATCCAATGGTATATTTTGGTAAAAACGGGCTATCCATATTAGAAGCTGTTTGCAGCGAAATAACAGCACCCATAAAGACTGATAAAATAGCAACTATACCAAACGAATTCAGACCAATATTTTCTATTTCATTCATGGTACGCTGATAATAGACTTTGAGTCGCTCTGGTCGACCAAAAGCTAATCTCATCATCAAAAAATACTTACCGATATTTTTTACATAGTTCATATACTTTGCTAAAATAATAGCTTATTCTCAATTGGGGACATTTATTTTGTAAAAATTGGTTTTAATTTTTTAAAACGATTGACTTATTTATAATACGCTTAGCTATTTTGTTTGCTTGAATTAAAGGTTACAATGAGTAATAATGTTCTAATATCAGGATATACTAAACATTGTTTTTATGATAACATTAAAAAAGCTAAACGAAATGAATAAAAAAGCTAAACGAAATGAACTATTTTAAATATTTTTTCGTATATTAGTGAAGTTTTTAATAATAGATAAAATAAGAAGTTGTTATGGGTAGACCACCAACAAGACCAGCGAAGCTGAAAGATGGGTTTTATATTGAGGTAAGGAACGAAGGATCAAGATCTAACGGTATCAAAATTCGTCGAGACTCAAAAGAAGAAATGTTACTTGCGATTGAAAATTATTGTAGAATAAAAGATGTTCAAGTATTGGGTGAGTTAAAAGATGATAAATGGATCGATAAACCAGAAGATTTAAAAAAGCTCGTACCAAAAAAGTAACGAAATGTAATTTTAATAGAATATCCCTTCACTGAACAGAGGGGATATTTTTTGTTTGCACTACTAATAAATTGATGAGTATGTTACGAAGAATAGTTTCACGCAAATTTTTACCTTGGATTGTTATTTTTTTTATTCTTTTAGGGTCAATTCCAGTCCTCATCATTTTTTCATTTATTACTTTAGCTAAAGTAATTGGAGTAGCAACCGTATTAATTACAGTAATAGCCTTACGCGTTTGGTTGCAACGTTCTAGAGAGATAAATGAACGTCAAGAGAGAATAAAACTCACCACAAACGATTTGTTTTGGTTGAATAAACACATTCCTTTTTATTCGAAACTTTCAAAGAAGGATAAACGAATTTTTGAAGATCGAATTGGCATTTTTTTAGCAGAAATTACCATAACAGAGATTAATAAAGACACTCCTGATAAGGAGACTTGCTTTTATGTTGCTTCTAGCGCTGTTATTGCTTATTGGGGACTTCCGTTTTGGAACTATGGAAGTTTGTCGGAGGTATTAGTATATCCTACCAATTTTGATTTAGATAACCGATTAAATAAATTAGGTGTTGTTCAAGGAAAAGTGCATCATGGCGGCTTAATGAATAATACGATGATTTTATCATTGCCCGCTCTAATTGCAGGCTTCCAAATTTCCAATGATAAAAAAAATGTTGGAGTTCATGAATTTTCTCATTTATTGGATAAGTCAGATGGAGAAATTGATGGGTTACCGGAGTTTTTAGGTGAAGAAGATAGGAAGATATGGATTGGTATTTTTGAAAGTGAAATAAAGAAAATGTCTTTTGAGAAATCAAGTTTTCCGTTGAATGCTTCAAGGAGTAATGCAGAGTTTTTCGCCTCAGCAGTTGAATACTTCAAAGAATGTCCTAATCTATTGAAAAGAAAACATCCAGAATTGTACAATGTGTTAAACAGTTATTTTAATTCGGTGGGCGACGTTGACCATCCTCAATAGTATAACTCAAGTTTCGCTCCTTTATATAAGTGGTAGTTCACTTGTTACTAACTAGTTAAAAACACACATGATTTGCTTTTAATTACTCATCGACTTTCTATGTATTAATTATCAGTCATTTGAATTAAAATTCCAAAATACTAAAATTTCCTCTATTATTTAAA
>SKHH01000260.1 GCA_007117055.1 Lishizhenia sp.
GGAGATGATGATGGAGATGATGATGGAGATGATGATGGAGATGATGATACAGTGAATGTGTCAGAGTGGGAGTCTGGATTACAAGTTTATCCAAATCCAACAAAGGGGAGTTTAACAATTGAGAATTTAACGGGTATTCAAGTCGATTATACCATTCTTGATGCTCAAGGCAGAATAGTATTGCAAGGAAGCACCAGCGGTGAACAGACTCCTGTGAATATAAATTTCGTTGAAAATGGGTTCTACACTATAATTTTAGATGATGGAACTAAAACAGATATTCGAAAAATTGTAAAACAATAAAGTGACTTTTCAAGTTAATTTGTGAAGTGTGATTTGAACTAAAGAGCGTCCTAATGGGGCGCTTTTTTGGTGAAATAATAATCCTAATTTATCCCAAATACAGATTAATTTAATGCGTCATCAATGGATATTGTCGTTGCACATTTGAAGTGACCTAATGGACAAGATGTTTTACCGTGAAGTCCACAGGGTCTACAATCCAATTTGGTTTTTGTCTCAATGATTTTGGCGTTGTCAGAAAGCGGTCCGAAACCAAAATCGGAAACAGTTGAGCAGAAAAATGTCCTTACAGGAGCGTTCATCGCAGAAGCAATATGTTGAGGCCCTGAATCATTTACGAAGTTCATCACAGCATCTTTCATTAATGCGGCACTTTCCATTAAGCTTAGGTCTCCAGCTAAATTAATTAAAGATTTATGGTGCGATTTACAGTTGGATATTATTTTTTCACATAATGCCCTATCAGCAGGGCTTCCCAAGAAATATACATTGTGATTGTTCTCTAACTCATTAATTAATTCCACCCATTTTTCTAAGGGTAACTGTTTGGTAAACCAAACTGATGCCGGTGCTAAGCAGTAATACTTATTATTTTTATAATTTGCAACCTTTTTAAAATCTTCCGAACTTGGAAATAATTGCGGACGAATTAATTTCTTAGCATTATGATGTGCAATGGTTAGTAAGTTTCTGCTTACCTCATGAATTCCTTCCGTCATAGTATGCTCCACTTTTTTGGTATAAATAAAAGGGAAAACATTTTTAGTAAATCCTACTTTTGAAGAAGATTTTGCGCTCCAACAGAGCAGGGCAGCACTGTGAAAACGCTGTAAATTGATTACCTCATTGTATTGCTGTGCTCTGATTTTTTTACGAAGTTGTAATAGAGAACGGTATTTATTCTTGGTTTTATCCCAACAGTAAATTGTATGTATATTTGGGTCGTTGGAGATTAATTGCTCGTTTCCCTTTCGCACAACAACGTCAATTTGAGCTTCAGGATAAATACGTCTTAATTCAGAGAAGATTGGAGTCGCAAGAATTACATCTCCAAGATAAGCTGTTTGAATAACTAAGAATTTACGCATAAATATCCTTTCTTAGGGCGAAAGTACAAAAACTAATATTTCATTGTCCCAAATAAGCTTCAATTTCTTTTACCGTTGAACGAGCAGTTCTTCCTACACCAATTAATGTGGCTGACGCAAAACCTGTCCAACCACCATACCCCACCAGCCAAATTCCATCTACTTCCGCAGCTTTTGTTCCCTCGGTTTCAACTTTTCCTCTTTCTCCTATTTCTAGTGTTGGCGCAAGGTGGTCAGTGGCATATTCAAACCCTGTACACCAAATGATAGCGTCTATCTTTTCTTTACTTCCATCCTGCCATATTAGATGGGTTTCATCAAACTGCATAATGCGCTTATATTGATTAAACACGCCTAACTCTTTTGCTTTTTTTACAGTTGGAACAAGAACAATATTCCCTAAATTAAGAACTGAGGTGTCAATTTTTTTACCTGATTTTTTTGCATAATACATAGCTGTTGCCGCGTCAAATAGTACACTACCGTCAACATCTTCTGGAAGAAATTCGGGTTTATTTTTGACGGCCCAAAAAGTTTGGGTGACTTCAGCTACTTCTGACAAAATTTGAGCTCCTGTATTTCCTTCTCCAACTATCAACACTTTTTGTCCAATTAATTTTTCAGGAGTTTTATATGCAGATGAGTGCAGTTGCGTACCCTTAAAGTTTTCAATCCCTTTGACTTTAGGTATGTAAGGTTTAGAAAATGTTCCAGTTGCAGAAATAACCGTAGCAGTTCGAAATGCTCCACGATTTGTTTCTAAGCGAAAATGGTTTCCTTCGTCATGTGTTTTTAGTACTTTAATGTTTCTTTGTATGTTGATCGTATAGCGTTTTTCATACTTTTCTAGGTAGTCTATAACTTCATTTTTTGCTGGGAATTTTTGTTGTGAGTCAGGCATAGGCCATCCAGGCAGTGAACTGTTTTTAGCAGGAGAAAACAAGGTCAATGAATCCCAATGTTTAGACCATGACCCTCCAGATTGTGTATTAGCGTCAAGTAATATGTAGTTTAAATTACTTCTTCTTAAATAATAGGCGCAGGCTAATGCACTTTGTCCTCCACCAATTACTATACAGTCGAAAAGTTGATCGTTCATTTTTATGATTTGACTTCTAATATAAGAATTTATGTAAAATTGAGTCGCTTTGAGTATTAGAAACCAATATGAACTTGTAGTGATTTCTGAAATTCAATTGTGAACTAATCTAAGTTTAATGCGTTAAACTTAATATAATAAAATTCTATCACGACTGGAGTGAGACATTGAATTTTTATCCTATCATAAAGTTAGAGAAATAATTTGCCAAGCTCTTAATTTATCAAATATCTTGACTTGATACTTTTTTAATTAATTGTTATTCAGTATTTTAGGTCTTAATATAAAGTTAACATTTCATTTACATTACTTTAATAATATTGATGATAACGAGGTATACATTTGTTCTCAAATAAATAATGAAAAATGAAAAAAAGAACATTTATGTTTGCGATGATTGCTGGATTAATAGCAGTTACTGCAATTTCTTGTAGAAAAGAAGGATGTACTGATCCTGATGCTACTAACTACAACGACGAAGCCAAAAAAGACGATGGATCTTGTTTGTACACAAATCAAGACGGGGCACTAGTAGAGTTAGTTGGTGACTTGAGTTCACAAACTTTAACTAAAGACAAGAAGTACTTAATCAAAGGACAGGTATTTGTTAGAAATGGAGAAACCTTAACCATTGAACCAGGGACAGTGATTTTTGGTGATAAGGCGACAAAAGGGACCTTAATTATCGATAGAGGAGCAAAATTAATTGCGGATGGTACTTTAGCAGAACCAATTGTCTTTACTTCAGTTTTGCCAGCAGGTCAAAGAGATAAAGGTGACTGGGGTGGATTGATTTTATTAGGTTTTGCAAATCAAAATCAACCTGATCCTGCAGTAGAAGGGATTACTCCAAATGTTTATTTTGGTGGAGCAAACGATAACGATGATTCAGGAATTCTTCGATATGTTAGGGTAGAATTTGCAGGTATTGAATTAACTCCAAACAATGAAACAAATTCTATTACAATGGGAGCTGTAGGAAATCAGACTATTATGGAATACGCCATGGTTTCTTTTGGTGGTGACGATGGTTTTGAATGGTTTGGTGGAGCAAACGACGGTAAATACTTAATTTCTTACGGAATGTGGGATGATGATTTTGATGTGGATTATGGTTATTCAGGTAAAAATCAATTTGGTTTAGCTGTTCGCTATCCATCTTTTGCTGATCAATCTGGTTCTAATATATTTGAATGTGATAATGGACCTAATGATGATGTTACGACACTTTTAACGACAGGAACATTTTCTAATTTTACAGGTATTGGACCAAGATTAGTGGACGGTCAATCAATAAGTGGCAATAATCAACACACTATGGATTTGAGAAGAAGAACTGCAGTAACGATTGCTAACTCGGTTTTTATTGGAATGCCAAGAGGATTAAGAATGAACCAAACTTCTGTGTATGATAATTATATTGCAGGAACAGGAGTATTAAC
>SKHH01000303.1 GCA_007117055.1 Lishizhenia sp.
ACAGAAGGTATCGTAATGATTGGAGAAATAGGTGGTAATTTAGAAGCAATTGCAGCACGTTGGATTAAAGAAAATAGTAAAAAACCTGTTGTTGGATTTATAGCTGGTGAAACAGCTCCAAAAGGAAGAACTATGGGACATGCTGGAGCAATTGTTGGTGGCGCTGATGATACGGCTGAAGCAAAGAAAAGAATTATGAGAGAATGCGGAATTCATGTAGTAGACTCTCCTGCTCAAATCGGAGCTAAAATGGCAGAAGTATTGGGTGTAACTGCCTAACTTTATTGAAAAGGTAATCCTATTTAAATAAGTATAAAGGAGAAGTGATTTACACTTCTCCTTTTTTTAAATTCTGATTTTCACTGTGCTTATTATCCTCTCCCGAGAGTTGCAAAAAAAACACAGACTCTGCCCGTCACCTAATTTACCTTAAACTTATGGATTTACTTATTGCTGTTTCTTTTGGAAAGCTACTGCGAGCTAAAATAACCTAGTTTACAGGTAAAGATATTTATTCTTTTATCATTGTCTGGAAATCACGTTCCAAACAGCTCCATCACACAACAAAATGATACCTTCAAATGAAGGTCCTGTAATATCAAATGAAGCGTGTGTTGTAGCAGCACCTAACAAGCGAATTTCGCTTCCAGAAAAAGATGCTATGGTTTTTGTTGCAGCCGCATTTCCAAATTGTGTTCTCAAATAAAGATGAGCTCCAGGTCCCGCTTCTGCCGGATCAGGTAAAGTAATTGTTTCCGAATTGCCTCCCCCAATTAACACATAATAATCGCTTTTTGTAATGTTATCTGTATTAAATATCTCCCTATAGCCTCCTCTCAGGCCTCCATCAATTCTAACGTTTCCATTCACGTGTAAATCTTCTTGTGGATTCGAAGTGCCAACCCCTACTCTACCTCCATTAAAAGAAGCTGCGATATTTTGTGTACCTCCGTCTACGTTTACCTCAAGACCAATATTGTAAGAATCAGTACCTGTCCAAGCACCAGTTGATTCAATTTGAACTGCACGTTTTACTACATCGTCATCAGTTGAAGTCCTTAAGTCTTTGAACTCATGTCCGCCTGCATCAGCACTAGACCCAGATAAATCACCCGTAGCAAATGACAAAATTGAAGAACCAAAGTCCCTTGCTACAATAACTAAACCTGCTCCATTTCCATGTTCATCTATCCAAACGGCATTACCGCGATTGTACTCTTCGATATATAAACCAAAAACTCCTCCATTATCCTCTTCTTCTTTAACATGTAATGCATGTAATGGTTCATCTTCATTTACTCCTACATATCCATTCGCTGCTATTCGCATTCTTTCTTCATCATCTGTACGAATAACAAAGTCTTGTTCATCCGTTGTTCCTATAAAATCAGTTGTAGCATCAGTACCTTCATTCCCTTGTTTTTTCCATACGTTATCATCGATAGCGATTGCCATCCATTTACTTTCATTAGAACTCCAATAATAAAATCCTTCATCCAATTCAGCATTAGAGGTAAGGTTATACACCAATAAGCCATTGGCTATTGTTCCAGTTATTGGATCAGTACTAACTAAACCTACTAAATTTACGCGTGGAATTAATACGCCCTTATCCGTAAAGTCTACGTGCAAACCAGCACTTTCATCGGGACTGTCCCCAGATTCATTGATACCTACATTTTGTGCAAAAAACGGTGATATAAAAAACATCAAAAACAATCCGAATAAATAACTCTGATTAGATGCAGTAGTGTTTTTCTTTTTCATAAAAGTGTAATTTTAAAGTAACTAATACAAACTTAATAATTACAATCTAAACTACTCAAATTTAGAAGCTTACTTTAATGCCTCAAAACTGCCTCATCTACCTTTCCCCCAACTCAATTAACTCCATATTCCTTGGTTTTCCTTGAACAATATCAAACCTAAGCATCGTACGGATTTTATGGAAACCTTTATAACCACATGCCCCAGGGTTCATCCAGAGCATATTATTTACTTCATCAAATTTTACTAAGGTAATATGAGAATGGCCACAAACCAAAATGTTTGGGGAACCATTTTCATCTAATTCTTTTTGCAATTGTTTAGAATACTTTCCTGGCTTCCCTGCAATGTGTGTTATAAGTACATCTATACCTTCAATTTGAAAACGGTTAAACTCTGGTAATTCTTTCCGAATTAGGGCATTATCAATATTCCCAAAAACAGCACGTGTTTTTTTTACAGATTGCAGCTTATCCAGAACTGATATATCACCAATATCTCCAGCATGCCACACTTCATCTGTATCTTTTAAAAACGCTAAGACCCTTTCGTCCAAATCTCCATGTGTATCAGAAATAACTCCGATTTTGTATATTTTTATATCGCTCATTTTCTTATTTGGTATAAAATTTGAATTAAATCATCCTTAAATTCAGTATATTTATAAAGTTAAATAAAGAATATGAAAAAATTAATTACATTTTGTTTTTCTTTCTTGATACTTTCTGTATTTGGGCAAGAACAATTTATTCCGTTTTTAAAGAGTAGCTACTTACCCAATTGTTTTTCAGGACTAAATGAAGACCAGGTGGATCGCTTATTAACTGAATTTGAAATACAAGCCGATTGGACAACTTTTCGAGTAAAGTATGACGAACAACTTGACGTATTGTATTTATACAGCACTTCTCCCTGTGATGATATCCATAAAGTTCATTTAAAGCACCACTTTCACGAGGAGCATGAATACATATTTATGTACAAGGAACGTATTCCAAATAGTGAAACTTACGGACGATTAAAGGTTTATAAGAAAGAGGGCGATGAATACATTCGAGGAAGAAAAATCGAAGTAACATGGAAGCAATTATTTCAGTTGAATGACAGAGAAATAAGAAGGTTAGAATCCGTTGAGCAATATCCTAAATATATGTTGCGTTTTGATCGTCAAAACATTGTATTTGATATACCATGGCGACTATATACCTTTGGCGAAGGATCTGATAACGACGGGTTCTCCATGTCCGGAGCAAAACAACCAATACGGATGCCTTATCATATGTTTTTGAGGTAGGAGCAGTAATCGTTTCCCTATTCTCCTATTGATAAATCCATTGCGCTCAAAGCAGAAAATTGAACCTATAAGGAACAAAGTAAAAGTTAAACTTAACCAAAAACTTTTTCAGCAGGGTACGCATTAAATGTCCCATTAGCTTTTGCTACTAATTCGTTATGTTGATTCGTCACTTGGCACTCCACAAACAAAAGGCGCTTTCCTGCTGAAATCACTTTTCCCGTTGCTAATAATGTATCCTTTAAAACAACAGGTTTTAGAAAGTTAACTTTCATTTCTACTGTACTGACAACTTTATTTTCCAAAGCCGTGTAACTAAGAGCTGCAACACCTAGCGTTCCATCTATTAGTGACGCAATAACTCCACCGTGAGCAGCGATCGGAGTAGCTAAATGCTTTTGCTCAACCAGCATGGTATATTCAGCTTCACCAGGTTTTGGGATATTCGGCGACATTCCTAATAATTCACCGAAATGATTAGTTTGGTGGTAAAGCGATAGTATTTTTGATAGTTTTGTTTCTTCCATTTTTAATTGCTAGAGCTCCTTCATGAGTAGTTTATACATTTCGACCATACTTTGAATATCTGATTTAAAGACTTTTTCATCGGGAGAGTGAACATTGTCTTCTGCCGCACCAATAAAACACCAGTCAAAAGCTAAATCTGACTTTTGGAGCATTCCACCATCACTTCCTCCGGCTGATTCAACCTCTAATTGATAAGGTATATCAGAAGCTTTAGCAATAGAAAGAATTCGATTTAAGTAAGTTCTTCTCGGCAGTAAGCTATCCCGCATGGAAATAGCCACACCACCATCGTGTTTCACGCCGTCAGTTACCCAAGTAATATCAGAAATCA
>SKHH01000121.1 GCA_007117055.1 Lishizhenia sp.
CTGAAACAGTTTTAACTGCTTCAACAGATCCAAAAACCTCTTCTTTATCTAGCGTTTCGCCTTGAGTTTCTACCTCAATAAAAACGATATCTCCAAGTTCGCTTTGAGCGAAATCGGTAATACCAATAGTCACAACATCACCTTCTACTAAGCACCACTCATGGTCTTTTGTAAACTTTAAATTACTCGGAATATTCATAATTATTCAAATTTGGTCAAAGCTACATAATTTTTCATTGGTAAACACAAAAAACGGTATTTATACAAATTTTGTGATTATAAAAATAAAATTCTATTGAACTTAGTTTTATAAAATAGGAAATCTTCTCGCTGAGAGTAAAAATATTTTTAGAGGTGAAATTTTAGTGCTTTCTTTTCCACCATGAACTCTTTTTGTTTTTTTCTCCATAACCATACCCATAGCCATAGCCAAAACCTTTTCCATATTTCTCTTTTGAAAAATCTACACCATTTAATAACACTCCTAAGTTTTTAATTTTTCCTTGAGTGTAAAAATCTTGCGGAATTGAAAGCGCATTTTTTTCTAAATAGTTGTACCTAACGACATACAGCAATAAGTCTGAATGTTTAGTAATCAATAAGGTGTCAACAACCATTCCAATAGGAGCGGTATCTACAATTATATAATCGAAATCTTTACGTAATTCATTAAATAACTCTTCCACTCGAGGTTTTAAAAGCAATTCACTAGGATTAGGTGGTATGTGACCTGATGTTATGATGGATAAGTTTTCATAATATGGCGATAGCTCTATTAAATCGCTGACTTGAATAGATGGGTTAGCAAGGAAATTAGATACACCAACATTATCATTGATAGCCAAATAATCAACTAGTTTTGGTGCTCGAAGATCCATTCCAATTAAAAGTGTTTTCTTTTCTGTCTGAGCAATTGAATGAGCTAAATTAATTGATACAAAAGACTTTCCTTCACCAGGTATGGTGGATGTAACCATGATAATTTTCCCGCCTTTATCTTGCCCTTCATTCGACATTATAAAGTTCATATTGGTTCGTAATATTCTCAATGCTTCTGAGATTGGTGAGCGAGAGTTTTTTTCGTGAACTAATTTTTCTTTCTTTTTACTAATTGGTAAATTTCCAATATACGGTATTTCGTAATTGGTTATGTCCTCAACCGTTTTAACTTTATTATCTAATAAATTTTTTAAATAGATTGCCCCAAAAGGAATTCCAAAACCGACAAATAAAAACTGAAGGTAGATACTAGATTTCTTAGGCGATATTGGAATTGAACTGCCAGATGCTTCTTCTAAGCGTACCATATCTGATACGGAAGCAACACTTGCAATTTCATTCTCTTCTCTTTTTTGTAAAAGGTATAAATATAAAGCTTCCTTAACTTCTTTTTGTCTTAGAATACTTCGATACTCTCTTTCGTAATTTGGTACTTTTGCTACCTCAGACTCATAGAAACTTTCTTTTTCTCGAAGTGCTTTTAACCTAATACTAAGGGTAGAAATCGTATTGTTAATACTTTCTGATAAATTGGCTCTTATTTCCTCAATTTTTTCATCTATTCTTTTCACCCTAGGGTTAGTAGAACTAGATAGAGACGCTATATTATTGCGCTCAAGAACCAAAGTATTGTGTTTTTCTATTGAAGAATTGATCGTTTGATCTTCCAACCCTAAATTTGAAGGGATTAATGTGCCTGTTGCTTCTAATGATGCTAAAAAATCTTTGATGTATTCAATTAGTCGAAGTTGAATGCTTGTCTCAATAGCTCGCATTTCAAATTCAGATTCTTTTTCTTTAAACAACTCAGCATCTGTAGTTAAATTGATAAGTTTCTTGCTCGATTTAAAATGTTCGCCATCCATTTCAATTTCACTCAATTCTTCGGAAATAATTTTTATTCTATTGTTGATAAATTCGCTAGTTGATATTGAAACGGCCTGTTTGTCTTGATTAGTTTTTTCTTCACGGATTTGAATAAGGTTATTCAGAAAATCATTATTCTGGTCTATAATTGTACCTTTTAGATTAAGCTCTAAAATTGACGCGTCTTTACGTAATAAATTAATGGATAGCCTATTTTTATATTCAGATATAGCACTTTTAAGAGACTTTATTTCAATAATAAAACCTTTTGTATTCCATCCGTAAAATCTAGAATCATTTTTGTGAATTATATAATCTCGTCCTTCCAAATTGAAAGGGGATCCGAAATTTACTGTTTGATAAACTTCATCCTCCTCCATTAGTCCTATTTGGTTTTCATTCAATATTCGAATAGCAAAAGAGGTACTTTTGTTGTAATGAGAAGAGTCTCCTCCTATCACTTCAATGTCAAATGGCTGAGAGTTGTATATTTCGAATTTCTTTAAACTAGAGTAAGAGCTAATCGTGAAGACTTTAACATTTAGTCTCAATCGCTGAATTACTTCAGAAATTAATGAGGATGTTTTAAATAATTCAATTTCATTTTGTAGGTTATTGATTCCAGACGAAATTCCTAAATCACTAAATATGGCTAACTCATCATTTTGTTTTATTCCACGTTTATTTTCTTTTATAAGCACAGTAGCATTAGATGAATATACTGGTATTTGAAACTTGATGTAAATATTAGCGGAAACAATTGCAGTCGCAATAAAAATTAAAAAAATCCACCAGTATATTAAATATTGGTTTATATTTATTTTAAAATTTTTTGATTTAACATCATTCTTAGTCATCACTATTAATTGCTGTTGGAGATTAATAAAAATGTTGTTATAGCGAAGGAAGCCACTGATAGCACAAGTCCTCCAGTCGTTCTCCATAAAGCTGCTTGAGTTCTAGCTGTAATGTTTGGCTCAACGTAAATAACATCGTTTTGCTTTAAGTAAAAAACAGGTGAATTAATAATGTCTTTCCTAGTTAGATCAACCCTATATTCCTTGGTTTTTCCATTTTCTTGCCTTAGCACTACAATGTTTTTTCGCTTTGCAGTAATCATTAAATCTCCTGCAAGAGCTATAGCCTGGAGAATTGTAAACTTTTCGTTCGGTATGTTGAATGTGCCAGGTTTTTTTACATCACCCAAAATAGAAACCCTAAAGTTTACGATGCTCACATTTACCACAGGGTTTCTTAAGTATTCTTCATAAAGCGATTTGAGTTTCCGTGATAACTCTACCCTAGTCAATCCCAAAACATGCACCTCTCCCAGTCCAGGTAAATTAATATTACCATTTTCATCAATTAAATAACCCATTAACATTGTCATACCGTCTAGATATCCGTTCATCATTGGTTGAATACCAATTTCTCGCACTGGAAAATTAAAAGGTTTAGCAGACTCAATGTCATCTGATGATACCATAACTGTTACAATATCATCCACTTGAAGCTTTATCGAGAAGTCAGAAATAGCGTAACTAGAAGTATCTAATTCATCCGTTTGAAAATAAACAATGTTTTTTCTAAGACCACAAGAGCTCAAAATAATTATAATCAAAAGAGCGTAAAGAAATTGAAATACGTGTTTAATTTTCATTTATTTAATTGAGGTACAAAAATAATTATTAAAAAAGGGTGGTCAAAGAAAATTACGTTTTACTGTTTTTTAATTTATAAAGCATTCTCTTGCGTTTATAATAATTAATGCCTCTCAATAACTTTGGCCTATTTAAGAAAAAGAAAAAAAGTATTGCTGAAATAATACAAACAATGAAAAATAATAAAAGGTACCATTGATTAATTAACATTGAAAGAGAGGCAAATAAAACGATAAATAAAAAATTGACGAAGCCTAAAATTAGACTAGTTTTTCGGTGTGATATTTGATAGTAATCTATTAAAACATGATGAATATGGTTCCTATCAGCCGTAAAAGGGTTTTGTCTTTTCATTAATCGAAGTGTAAATACTCGTAAGGTATCGAACATC
>SKHH01000018.1 GCA_007117055.1 Lishizhenia sp.
CTGACTCACCGACGAGTGCGTAGGTTTTTCCTTTGGGAACGGTAAATTGAATGTTTTTTAAAACAGATTCAGAACCGTAGGAAAACGATACATCATGATAGGTAATTTCTTTTTCTAAATCCGCTAATCTTTGAGGTTGTTGAGGATCTAATATCTTTTCGTCTAAATTGAGTACCTCGTCAATGCGTTCTTGAGAAGCTTTAGCTTTACTTAAATTCGCAAAATTCTTCGCAATATTTTGAACCGGCACAAGCAGTTGAGAAAACACAATAATAAACCCAATAAACTCATTTCCTGTAAAGCTATTGTCAGAGGTTCCGTCTAAAATCATGGAACCACCATACCAGACAATAATGACCATTACAACGGCACCTAAAAACTCATTTAAGGGCGAACTTAAATCTCTTTTTCGAATGGCGCGTGTACCAAGTATTTGGTTTCTTAAGTTAATGTGTGCAAACTTTTTTACCGCATTTTCAGTTGCATTATATGCTTTTACAATCCGAATTCCACCTAAATATTCTTCTAAAAAGGAATACAAAACACCTGTTTGTTCTTGTCCTTTGCTAGCTGTCCGTTTAAGACTTTTCCCAATTCTTGAGATAATCAATGCTGAAACAGGCAACAAAATAAATGAAAACAATGTTAACGCCGGACTCCAATACAAAAGAACAGAAACCGTAATAATTACCGATAATGGATCGCGGTAAATTAATTCTAAAATGGCCACTACAGCCAAGTCTATTTCACTTACATCGCTATTCATACGTGCCATTAGGTCGCCTTTTCGTTCTTCTGTAAAATACGACATCGGTAATCGCATCGACTTTTCAAAAAGTTTATCTCGGTAGTCCCGAACCACAGCAAAGCGGAGCTGCGATTGATGATAAATAGCCAGGTAACGAAACAAGTTTTTTAGAAAAAACGCAATTACAACAGTTATACACACAAAGAACAAAGCGTTTTTAGGGTCTTCAGCTGCCATACTTTGCATAAAGTAGTTGTACTGTTCCTTTACGTATTCGATGAAACCGAAAATACCGCTTTCCATTTCCATTAATCGAGGACGGGAAATTACAGAATTGCTGACTTCTTCACTTGGAAAAATCACTTGTAAAAATGGCACAAACAACACCAAGGACAAGAGATTGAAAATAACAAACATCAAGTTAAATAAAATGGTAGCAAACGCCCTCCATTTATAAATAAAAGTAACCTTGTATAATGTTTTTAATTGGTGCATACAGTACAGCAAAGATATAGTTTAACCTATTTTATTCATGAATTTCACGAATAATTGACTATATTAAATAATAAAACCCTTGTTTTCAATGCTTTATGTTGAAAATATATATTCACATTGTAAGTTAGTAAAACATAAAACGAAGAGCGAAGTTCTTTGTTAAGAAGGAATAAAAGAATTAGACATCCAAACTACAATTTCATTTGAACCCTCAATAAAAATTGTCGAGGAGCTTGAATGTCTCCAGGTCGTGTCATGTACTCTCTATTAAATAAGTTATTTACCACTAGATGCGCCATAATTTGATCGGTAAACTTGTAACCTAGTCTTGTGTCAAAAACGATATCCCCTCTATTATTCCTTTGTCTGTATTCTTTAAGTCCGGGTAGTATTTCGGCAGTTTGTTCAAATGGCGTTCCTGCTGCAATGGTGATCCCATCTTCAAAAATCGCATCAATGTTACGCATAAAAGAATTGTATCTTCCAGAGAAACCGAATAACCAGTTTTTATACCCTAATTGAATATCTCCTTTTGCTAGATGATTAAAGCGATATTTTAACATGTTTGTGGAAGTATCCGAAAAACCACCGCCAAAATTAGGATCACCAAATCGGTATTCAGGGTCTTCGTTTAAACTAATGGGATTCATGTAAGTATACCCCATAATGGTAACAATTTCTATGGGACCAATATTTCCCATTCCTGATAATGAAAAGTCCAGGCCTGTGATTCGAGCGGATTCGGCATTTTCTGCTCTAAAACCGAACCATTTTTCAATTTCTGAAATAGGAGGAAAACCTTCTCCTGGATAATACAGTCCAAAGGTAAACTCCATCATGTTATCGTATTCGTTAATAAACGCAGAAGCATCAAAGTACCCTTTCCAATTTCCGATTTTTACACCTTGTTTAATACCAACTTCTGCTGACCATCCGCTTTCTGGACGAAGGTCAGGGTTCGGGAAAATATTGAGCGCTCCTACAGACGTGGAGGCAAATCGTTCCGCAACAGATGGGTAGCGAAATGCCTGACCTACAGAAGCTCTTAAATGTGTATATTCTTTTAATTCATAATGTGCGCCTAATCTAAAAATGGGTCGCACAGGAACTCCAAAGGCTGTAGAATCACCTCTCCAATAGGTGTAAGAATCTGGAGACAAATCATTTTGTCTAAAAAATTCTCCACGAACACCTCCAGTTATATCGAATTTACCA
Organism: Lishizhenia sp.; assembly: GCA_007117055.1. Taxonomy (GTDB): domain Bacteria; phylum Bacteroidota; class Bacteroidia; order Flavobacteriales_D; family Crocinitomicaceae; genus CSBr16-161. The sequence continues at coordinate 2,459 of SKHH01000018.1, forward strand.
AAGTTCTTTTCAAGTTGTGAATAAATGGCATAATTTTCTGAGCGGTGATCACCGTAAAGTTCGGAATTTATGATATTTCCAGTGGCTGTTAATCCAGAGGTGACAACAAAGTCGTTCTTGAATTTTCGTTCAAACTTATAATCGGAGTAAAAAACAGAGGCTTCCGCGCTTTGATTTCCGTTCACGACATTGTTTAATGTATAGTACCATCGCGACTGTAAATAATGTTTGTTACCGTTAGGATCATACCATTTCACATAAGGGTCAACAATCATTCGGGTTCCCGTATTTAGCGTTAAGGAAGAGGAATCGCTAAAAGGATCTACGGTTCCGCCTTGAGGAAAATAAGCTAAACTATCGCTTTCCCAAACGATAAACAAACCTCTTTCCTCTTGGTTTATAGAATAGTTCAAGCCCGTTTTTAATTTAGGAAAACGTTTTGGACGAAAATAAAAAGCGCCATTTAACCTTCCTCTTTTTTGGGTCTCTCCAGCTCTGTATCCATCTGAAAGAAATCCATATGCAGAAATGGTAAACCCCCAATTGTCCAACATTCTTCCGTGATATGCGTTTATTTGGTTTGAAAGTAATGGACTATCATTAAAACGTAAGCTTTCTCGCCTGGGGTTATCATATACACCAATTTGATAACTGGCACTTGTTTCAGGCGTAGAAGTAGGCTCTTTGTCCCTTAAAGACACAATTCCGTTTAAGGCCCCGCTTCCGTACAAAACAGACGAAGCTCCTTTGAGTACTTCAATTTGCGAAATGTTCTCAATTGGAATAGACTGCCATTTCGCATCACCTGCATCACCCGCTAACAAGGGAACATCATTCCATACAACCATTACACGGCTACCCGCACCATAAGAAAAACCACTACCTCCTCTAATGCTGATTTGACCATCCATGGCATAGGCTCCAGGCGCTTGGTTTACTGCTTCTTCTACATTTGTTAATGCTTTATTTTCAATGAGTTCGGGTTTAATGATTTCCAGCGAAACGGGTATGTTTTCAATTCTTTGTTGACGTCTTGATGCAGAAACAACTACTCCCTCCATTTCTTGTGTTTCCGACTGAAGAGTTATGGTTAACGACTCGCTTGGCTTGTTAGACACGATTAGTTCTTTGGATTTAAAATCAAAAGCACTAAAAGTTAAGGTAACGGGGTATTGTTTAACTAAAACTGTAAAATTACCATCCAAATCAGATCGGGTTTGTTGACCCTCTGAACTTTCAATTCTAACTCCAATAATAGGCTCGTTTTGTTGATCAATGATTTTACCAGTTATTTCTTGTCCGAACAGAAAAGCAGGTAGGCAATATGTAAAAATTAATAGTAGTCTGTTTTTCATTTTCATGATTTTAGAGGGTAAATAAACTAAAAAAATGCTAAAAAAAATATTTTTTCAATGACCTTTTTGATTATCTTAGAATAAACTAAACCAAATCAACTCA
>SKHH01000063.1 GCA_007117055.1 Lishizhenia sp.
AAAAAGTAAAAACCATTAAGCAGTTAAGGTTCATTAAGCCCTCCTTCATGTCTCCAATGGGTTAAAAAATCAGAGATAAACAACACAAAAAAAATAGCTTCAATCTACTTCCCAGTTCCTTTTAACACAATAAGGACGGTATACAGTAAAATCTTCAAGTCTAAAGCGATGGACATGTTTTTTAAATACAGAAGGTCATACTTCATCCGTTGAAGCATTTCATCCACATTTTCTGCATAACCAAACTTCACTTGTCCCCATGAAGTAATTCCTGGCTTTACTTTTGTTAATTGTAAAAACTGCGGTTCAATTGCTGCAATTTGATCAATGTAAAACTGTCGCTCCGGTCTTGGTCCCACTAGCGACATCTCCCCCATTAACACATTCCAAAACTGAGGTAACTCATCTAACCTTGTTTTACGCATAAATTTCCCTGAACTTGTAATTCGGGGATCATCAGTGGAAGATAATTGTGGCCCTTTTTTTTCGGCACCCACATACATAGTTCTAAATTTGATAATTTGAAACGGTCGATTATTCTTCCCAATACGTTCTTGACGAAAAAAAATTGGACCTGGAGAAGATTTCCTTACCACTATCATTAAAACCAAGTAAACGGGGAGCAATACAACAAGAGCTATAAAAGAAATCGCAACATCCATAACTCGCTTGACAACAAATTGCCAATAAGGCATAATTTCATCGTTAACCTCAACAAGCAATGCACCGAAAATATTATTCATTTTGAATGAACCACGCACCAAATCAAACATATCTGGAATGATTTTAATGCGAATGTCACGCCCCTGTATACGAGAAATTAATTGCTTCAATCGTTCCCGTTCCGAACTATCCAATGCTATTATCACTTCTTCGATTTGGTATTGATCTAGTATATCCTCCAATTGATCCACATGACCAATATGTTCAAGTTTTCCCGAAAGCTCTTTATCTATACCATTCAGATTTACAAAACCTGTAAAGTCTGTTCCAATGCCTTTTGGAAGTTGATTTATCTCATCATAAACTTCTACGGCTTTTTGACTACCACCAATCAACAAAGTAGGGAACCCCCATTTACGAGCATGTACTCTACGTACCATGTTGAAAGTGATAATTAGTCGATGCACTAATGTGATCCCTACATGAAGAGAAAACAACATGATCAGTAACTTGTAATACGATGTGTGACTTTGTACCTCATCATCTAACAACACAAATAAAAACAAGGTAATTGAACCAATTATTGCTGCTTTAAAAGTCAAGGCAAGCACCTTCATTAAATACAACCGCTTAAAATCTTGATACGTTCCTAAAACAAAATAAACCGCCAACCAAAACAGTGGAATAATGATAAGCCCTTGATAAAAACGCTCGTTTACTTCAAAAGGAGCTTCCTCAATATATGTTTTTCTAAAGTAAAAGAATAAAGCCCAAGCAACTGTAGCACTTAAGAAATCCAAAAAGATAAAAAATCGTTTACTAACTTCAGGCTTCATGCTTTGCTATCTATAAACGATTTTGATGTTATCTAAGAAAACAAATTTTTCAGTACCTTTTTCATCCAAAATAGCCATAAATCCTTGTTCATTGACCGTTGCTTGATTTCGGAATGATACAATCTCACGTAAGTCCAAGTAGATATGACGCCACTCTTCCTCTTCCCTAGGCATCAATTGCATGTGGATATCGTCATAAAAGCTCGTTGCACTAAAAGAAATCACACTTGTTGCAATAGTGTTCGTATTCATGAAGTCCAACTCCATATATACTTCCCTATTCTGTTTGGGTAAATTATACCCAAAATTAGTGTACCCAAAAAAAATAGAATCTTGGTCGTTTAAATCTATTCGTCCAAAAAAGTTACCCCATTCCAAATACTCAGAATCACTACCTCTTACTATCTGAGCTACTGAATTTTCATCAGCAATCAACTTTGGAGCAGGATTCTCAAAATCTTCTATCAAAAACTGAATATTATCATAGTAACGCGTAACTGGATACATAGTAACCGTATCTTCTAGCACTAATTCAAACTCCACTGAGTATGGTTCAACAAAAGGATAACGTTTTTTTGTGCTACTAATCCCATTATTAGCAATTCCAGGAAGCAGTACAAAGTTTTGTTTTCCTTCAGCAAGGATTGGCACCTTTGCAGGCAGTTCAAACGCCCCAAGCACCTTCCCATTCATATTAAGAAATACTTGGTTAAAATTATGAGTTAATTCCCCTTGATCATTTTGCGCCAAAGGATTTGCTACAAGGTCCCACTTTTCAATTTTTAACCAAGATACTTTTTGTTGCTCTTTGATACATCCAAAAAACAACATAACAACAGACAAGAAAGTCAATACTCGTAGCATAATACAAATCTAACTAAAATAATTAATCGCTTTCTCACTAATTAGATAGACGCTTGGTAATCTTCTAATCTCCACCTCTACTTTATCGACAAACAATAATTAGTAGCACATGTTTGTTTCAAGCAGTATTTTAACGCACAAAAAACAGTTTTATTTTGTTTGAATAGGTAAACTAGATTGAATTTTTGATACAATTTGTTCTGCAACATCAAGTGCGTTAAGTCCATCTTCCAACGTCACTACAGGACTAGTACCTTCGATAATAGCCAATCCAAAAGTTCTTAATTCCTCTTTAATAGCATTAACCCCCTGAATTTCTGGCTTGTCAAAAATGATTTTCTTAGACGGACGACCATCCCCCATATCTAACACTAAATCAAAAGGATTAGTTTCTCCTTGAACATCCTCCATTTGAACAACTTCTAATTCCTTTTCTAAAAAATCGACGCTGATATATGCATCTTTTTGAAAAAAGCGAGATTTTCGCATGTTTTTTAATGAAATTCTTGATGCTGTTAAATTCGCTACACAACCATTATCAAATTCCAAGCGTGCATTGGCTATATCTGGAGTGTCAGAAATCACAGAGACTCCAGAAGCTGATATCTTACGAACAGGAGATTGCACAATACTTAATATGACATCAATATCGTGAATCATTAAATCAAGAATTACTGGAACATCTGTACCTCTAGGATTAAATTGAGCCAACCGATGTGTTTCGATAAATAAAGGATTGTTGAAATACGGAACAGCCGCCTGAAAAGCAGGATTAAATCGTTCAACATGTCCCACTTGAACCTTCACACCAGCTTCTTCAGATAAGGATAATAATTTTTTTGCTTCATCAACCGTTTGCGTAATCGGTTTTTCAATAAAAATATGTCTTGATTTCTTAATACTTTTTACTGCGCAATTAAAATGTGAAATGGTTGGAGTCACTATATCGACACAGTCTACCGAATCAATTAACTCATCCATGGAGGAGAAAAACGGCACATTAATTTCATCAGAAAGCTTTTCAGCTAGTGCTTGATTTGGATCATAAAACCCTTTTAAATCAAATAATTCATTCAATTCTTTTAGTAATCGAATATGAATTTTACCCAAATGACCTGCGCCAAGAACTCCTATTTTTAGCATAACTTAATTTTATTCTAAACAAATGTAGTAGAATGTGTATAATCAATAAAATGGGTTTAGATTTGTTATCAACAACACCACGTGCAGGATATCGATGAAAAAAAATATTTTTTTATTTATCGAGTTAAATCTCTTTTTTCTATATTTGCACCCCTGTAACAAGGAAAGTATTTAGTTTATGAAGTGACATAAACTATAATTTCAAAAAATGGTGGTTGTAGCTCAGTTGGTTAGAGCGCCGGATTGTGGTTCCGGAGGTCGTGGGTTCGAGACCCATCTTCCACCCTAAATTAAAGAGTTAATCGATAAGGTTAGCTCTTTTTTTATGAACTAAATTATAACAAATTGAGTTGGGTCGAGAAGTTTATGCTGAGCGACGTTAGGAGCCGA
>SKHH01000257.1 GCA_007117055.1 Lishizhenia sp.
AAAACCATTTAGAAATTAAGGCACATTAAGGTTGGGGCTTAATTTTTCTTCATGCCTCATGGTTCAAAAAAAGAAAACACTATACAATGGTATGTAAAAAATAAAATCATTTAGAAATTAAGGCACATTAAGGTTGGGGCTTAATTTTTCTTCATGCCTCATGGTTCAAAAAAAGAAAACACTATACAATGGTATGTAAAAAATAAAAACCATTAATCAGTTAAGGTATATATAGGAAGAATCTTTATTTTCTTAAACTCTTATGGTTAATACTTTGGAGCTACTTTTTGGTCTCCTCATTTCAATGAGCTTTTTGCGAGGAAAAGTCTAAAAAAAGAATTCAAAAGTAAAAGTAAAAGCCCATTATTACAAGCGACTTAGCACATATTGAATCAATGACTCCATGCGTTTTATATAGTTTTTACTAAAACTTTTTGTTTTTCGATTCGCTAATCCTAAACAAATGGCAGTTGCCTCATGTCCTAGCGCAAAAGATAAAGCAAACAAAGCGGAACATTCCATTTCTAAATTGGTAAATCGATGCGTGTTTTCTTTGAAGTCAGAAAGGTCATCAATAAGTCGTTCTTTTTTTAACGGAACTCTTAACTTTCTACCTTGAGGTCCATAAAAACCTGATGAAGTAACTGTAATACCATGAAATGTTTGTTCGCTTCTTAATTTGTTGTTGAGCTTTTGAGAAGACGGAGTCAGATAGGGTACAATATTGGAGGGAAAAGAAACCCTTTCTTGAATTGTTGATAATAAATTTTCGGTTTCGTGTTCGACATCAAAATCGTAAAAATGAGCGATGTTATCAATGCCTAATGCATGACTAGATAAAATAAAACTATCCACGGGAATATCGGCTTGCAAAATTCCACAAGTACCAATTCGAACAATATTTAAATGGGTTTTATTATCCTTTTCCGTACGTGTCTCAAAGTCTATATTTACCAATGCATCCAGCTCGTTAAGAACAATGTCAATATTGTCGGTGCCTATTCCTGTAGAGATTACCGAGATACGTTTGTTATTGTACAAACCCGTATGACAAACAAACTCACGATGTTGTTTTTGCACTTCAATAGACTGGAAATATTTGGAGATTTCTTTTACTCTATGTTGATCTCCGACAACTATAATGTTTTTAGCCAATTCATCTGGTTTTATACCAAGGTGATAAATTGACCCATCTTTATTTATAATTAGTTCTGAGGGCAAAAACGCTTGATGCATATTGGAATGAGTCAAATAGATTAGTTTGAAATACTACCAAAAACCTTTGAAAGAATATCTGTTACTCTAGCTGCTGGGTCCACACGAATTTTGTTTTCCTCTTTTTCTACCATGGTAAAAAGACCGTCAATTGCTCTGCGTGTAACATAGTCGTTTAAGTCTGCTTCCACACGTTCTTTACCCATTAAAGGAGCTGCTTGATTGTAGCGCGTCGCCACAGGGTTCCAGTGATTGGTAAGCTGCACTTTTTCTATAGACTCTTGAACTTTTGGTGAAAAAGCAGTTATCAATTGATCTGTGGTTGTTCTTCTCAAAAAATTTGTGGCAGCACCTTCGCCTCCGTTAAGAATTTCAAACCCATCGTTAATTGTCATGTTTTTTATCGCATTCACAAATATAGGCGTAGCCTCTTTAGCTGCATCTTCGGCGGCTCTATTTAGGGTCTCTACGATTCTGTTGACCTGGGTTTCTAAGCCCCATTCTAACGCTTGGTCACGAATGGCAATTGCGCTTTCAGGAAACGGAAGTTTTATTTCATTATTTCCCAAAAATCCATCGGTTACAGATGTTACATCAACGGCATTTGTAATTCCAACGGTTAAGGCTTCTTTTAATCCAGCGATCACTTCTTGATTGGTAAGTCGAGGAGCATTGTTTTGACCTGTTGCAGTTGAAGAAGGCACAGCAACTCCAGTTACATCACTGATTACATCACATCCTGTGATTAATGTGCTTATGGCAAGTGAAAAATAGATAATCTTTTTTTTCATTTTCTCTAGTTTTTTCCAAACATACAAATAAATTTACTGTTTTTAATGAACATAACAAATTCTTAAGAGATGGATGCTGATATTATTACAATTGGAGATGAATTATTGATAGGTCAAACAGTAAATACCAATGCTTCTTGGATTGGTAAAGAACTGGCACTGTTTGGAATTAATATTCGTCGTTCTACTACTATTTCTGACGAAAGAAATGAAATACTATCAGCTGTTGACGAAAGTTTGAGAAGGAGTGATTTAGTGATTATGACTGGGGGACTCGGACCAACAAAAGACGACATTACCAAAGAGACTTTATGTGAATACTTTGATTCTGAATTGGTATTGCGGGAAGATGTTTTGCACCGCATTGAAATGTATTTTAAAAATAAGGGAAGAGAGATGTTACCTTCAAATATCCAACAAGCTGAACTTCCCAAAGATTGTATTGTACTTGATAATGATTTAGGTACAGCTTCGGGGATGTGGTTTGAAAAAAATGGAAAAGTGTTAGTGTCCATTCCTGGTGTTCCTTATGAAATGAAAGCGTTAATGACGAAGAAAATACTTCCACGTGTAAAATCATTTTTCAGTGTTTCAGGGATGTACCATCAGACCTTAATGACGCAAGGTATTGGTGAGTCTTTTCTGGCTGAGAAAATTAAACATTGGGAAGATCGCATTTATGCTGATCGGTTATCATTGGCCTATCTACCTTCGCCCGGAATTGTTAAGTTGCGCTTGACTTCTAAAAAAGGAATCGAAGATGCAGAAAAAATTGATGCGTATTTTAAAGAATTAGAGACACAACTCCCGCAATTCACCTATGGTAAAAATGGGATTTCTATTTTTGAAACAGTTGGAGACTTATTAAGAGATAAAAGGAAAACAGTAGGAACAGTTGAAAGTTGTACCGCCGGAGCTATATCTAATGCTTTTGTTCAAATTCCTAATGCATCAGATTATTTTTTAGGCAGTTTAGTTACGTATTCTAATGATCTAAAAAAAGCTTTAGCTGGAGTTCGTTCGTTGACATTAGAAAATCATGGAGCTGTAAGCGAAGAAGTGGTAAAAGAAATGGCAAAAGGAGGGAGAGAAAAATTGCAGGTGGATTATTGTATTGCAATATCTGGCATTGCTGGACCTGATGGAGGTACAGATGACAAGCCAGTTGGAACCACATGGATAGCACTTGCTTTTTCGGATGGTGTTATAGCGCAGAAATTTCAATTTGGTACACATCGAGGAAGAAATATGGAAATCTCCGCACTAACCGCTGCTAATTTGTTGCGCAAAAAACTGTTGGGTTTGATTTGATCAATGCCAATTGAAGAATCATTCATACTTTTTTTAGTAATTTTGCACCGCAATGAATCAATATAAAAAAGTAGCGTTTTATACCCTTGGTTGTAAGCTCAATTTTTCGGAGACAAGTACCATTTCACGAGATTTTGAAGAGGCGGGATATGCAAAAGTAGATTTTGATGATACCCCCGATATTTTTGTGATTAATACGTGTTCTGTAACAGAAAATGCAGATAAGAAATGTAAGCAATTAGTTAAACGAGCGAAGAAGATAAATCCGGAAGCATTTACGGTTATAATAGGATGTTATGCGCAATTGAAACCGGAAGAAATTGCACGTATTCAAGGGGTGAATATGGTACTTGGAGCAAATGAGAAGTTTAATATTATTCATCACATTGAAAACCAAGGTGAAAATGAGGAAGTCCTTGTGAACAATGAAAGTATAAAAGAAGTAAAAGATTTTATACCTTCTTTTTCTATGGGAGACAGAACGCGTTCGTTTTTAAAAATTCAAGATGGATGCGATTATTTTTGTACCTTTTGTACGATTCCTTTAGCCCGGGGTAAAAGCAGAAATGCATC
>SKHH01000095.1 GCA_007117055.1 Lishizhenia sp.
GTGAATGGCTTCTAAATGGTGAAGGAGAAATGACTTTTAACGAAACTGTGAGAGTTTCAGGAGAGGGAAAAGTGACTTCATGGAGTGAAAAAGCTTATGAAGCGATTAAAAGTAAAAACGAGCATTTGGAGCAGGAAATCAAGTTTTTACGTGAAATGTTGAGCAGAATCATCAGCAAAGATGGAGCTGCAAATTTTCTTAATGGTTTCGACTTAGCCGAACTTTTTGATGCAAAAAAGTTGGTCGAAATCGTGAGAGCAGCTGCCTAAACGTTGCTCACGGCTTTATTTTATTGGTTTTGTGTGAATCCTGAGCGGATCACCAACTAACTAAATAAAGCCGAAAGCCCCAATAAAATGGGGCTTTTTTATTATCGAAACATTTTAATAATTGTGAGAGTATAAAGAAATTCACTTTTAATCTCACACTATGATATTCAAAATGCCAAAAGTTAGTTTTTTTTTGCGTTCTGACAACAACAAACAAAGAACGCACTCAATTTACTGCAGAATAACGCACAAGCGCACAACAGCAGAATTTTCTACCGGGGAAAAGTTGAATTTCAAGGAATGGGACCAGAAAGCCCAAAAGATGAAAGGTAACAGCCCAAAATCGCAATTCATAAAAACATTATTAGAAACAACAGCGTACAATCTCAAAACATTTGCGCTATCTAATGAATTTACAACAGCAAGGGAATTGTTTCAACTTTACAAGCAATCGAGCGCACCAGAACCAACTCTTTTGGAATTGGTGGATAGTTATATTTCAGCCGTTCAAAACAAGGTAAAAGAGGGAACTATTCGCAACCACAAGATTAAACGGCAAAACTTGAAAGACTACCAAGATCATAGAAGTATTGTTTTCTTTCCTCAAAATTTCAATATACCAGAATCGGAGAAATTCAAAACGTGGTTTATGACCAGGGCGCAAACAAATAACGTAACAAGTGCCTGCCGAAACGTATCATTTTATAAAAAATGTTTAGAAACGGCATTGAAAAAAGGAGAAATAAAGCCGTTTCCGTTGCTTCATTACAAAGGAGAAAAAGATCCTTTGCGTGAAACTATTTTTCTAACAATGGATGAGCTGGATAAACTGGACAAATTTTGTCCAGAAAACAAACAGCTAAGGCAAATAAAAGACTTGTTTTTATTCCAATGCTATACAGGTATTTCTTTTGGGGATATTTGGGGGAAATGGGAAATAAAACAGCACGATAACGAATTTATAATTTTCGGCACCAGAAATAAAAACGGACAACGCTTTTATGTGCCATTGAGCCAACAGGCATTATCTATTTTGGAAAAATACGAAATGAAGCTTCCAAAATACTGTAATGCACCATATAACAGAATATTAAAGGAATTGGCTGTATTGTGCGGCATTGAAAAAAGAATTACTTCGCATACTGCACGAAAAACATTTGCCACTATTCAAGATGCTTTAGGGTGGAGTAGGGAATCAATTGCCAAGATGTTAGGTCATAAAAGTCTGGCCACAACAGAAAATTATTATTTGGGAGAATGTGAGGTTCGGATATTAGAGGAAATGAAAAAAGCGGGGTAAACCCGCTTTTTTTAATCTTCAAAATCTTCCATATCTTCCAGATCACTTTCCAGAATTATCTCTTCAATGACTAAGAAGTTCCAAGCATTGCGCAAAACTTCTTGAATCTCGCTTTCGTCTGGCTTTCCGTCTATCCATTCAATGTTTGCTATATTGCTGTAAAACTCTTCAAATTCGGCAAACATTGCCAATTCAACAGAAAACCGAATAAAACAACGAGGTTCTGCCATGTGAACGATAAATTCTTCGTCTGGGAACCATTGTTTGTTCTCCCCAAGAAAAAAGTGTTTGTGTGCTTCGTGCTTTTTCATGGGGTTAAAAGTAGGGAAAACCTAAAAACGGTTATATGTTTTTGGATAATTTCTTTTAAAATAATCCCTATTTATCCAAAATGAAATATGTTTATTTCCTGACCTTGCAAATCTCGGTTCGAAATCTACTCTTATTTGCTTAGAATACTTTGAATAGATTTTTTTTACACGATATCCATCATGTTCCATTGCTTGTTTTACATTCTTTGGTACTGCCATTATATTTATTATTATTGATTACTAATTTAAAAATTATACACTAAAAGCGTTCCTTTTGGGTGCTTTTTCTTTTGAACCTTTGCACCTCTTTTCTTCAATGCTGCCATGTGGTTTTTTGCTGCTTTTTCGTTGGTGTGTATTTTCTCATACACTAAGCACTTACCGCCGTGGCTTGTCATTGTGCATCTCTTTGGGTTTTTGTCTATCATGATCCATTCAGCTTTTTTGATGAATTTATTTTTGTGGTGATACTCAAAAATTTTAAAATCTTCCCATTTGGTAATATCCAAATCAATAATCTTTGATTTTTTTAAGGCTTTTACCAGTTCTGGAGGATATGGCTTTTTTTCCATTTCTTTTTCCCAAGCTGGATGAATAGTTAAACGAATATGCTTTGTTCCAAGCTTACCGCCTTCTTTTAATAATCCAGTTAGTGTTTTAGCCTTAACCTTCATTACGCACATTTAAAATTACTTGAACTTTGAATTTGCTCTATTTCTTCGGTTGTCATTCCTTCACAATTTACCGGGCTTTTTCCAGTTAGAAAATTAGGGGTAAATGATGAAGTTTGTCCGCTTGAATTTGGGCGTTTTTTTGTCAATTTAACAAAAACGAAAATTGCAATTAGAATAACTACAATCGTAATAATGATAGATTCTTTATTTTTCATGTTACATACGAATTACTGCGAAATGATTACTTTGTAAATATCCGTTTCTTGCAGGGAAAGAAACTTTTTTAACGGTGTCCGAAAGATTAAAACCTATTGCCTTTACGGTTTTTCCTGTGTTTGAAACAACTATATCACCGTGGGATGGACCAGGGATAAAATTAGAAAGTGTTGGATTGTGTCCTTCACGCCCTGCCACAATGATATCACCCGGTCGAGGTCTTTTTTCATGGGGAAAATAAGCAGCTCCAATTCTTTTGCCTTTACGTCTGCGATCAATAGCCCATTTAACATACTGCCAATGGCTTGACGATTTGGGAAAGTTGCGGTGTGTTTTTCTCATTACATAAGATAACCCGGCTGCGCTCCATGCTTGCGAACTTGCTACATTTGAAATGTTACCCGGTGAAACGTGCCACCATCCTGCGCCTTCGTTCCAGTACCTTTGTAGCCGTGGATGAACAGAAGGATTGTTTTCTTTTCTGCCTTGCCAGTACATCTTTTCTTTGCGCGCATTCAAAACAGCAACATATCTTCGAAAAACAAAGAAATAAAGCAATACCGATAGTAGAATAACGGCTATAATAAGATATGTTCTATTCGCTGCCATTAGAAACAAGAAGGCGAAGTATTTTTAAAAAGTCCTCAAAAGTGATAAAACCAAAAACAAACATTACAAGCATGATCCATGAGGACAACGAAACAAACATTCTTAGCCATACGACTTTTTGAGTTTGAGGATCAACTGCATTTAAAAGCGTTGGCAAACAGGCATCTGAAAGCCCCAAAAATACAGCTAAGAATATTCGTTTAAGTTTCTTCATTATTTTTTCTTAAAGAGAAAATAAATTAATGCAACAAGAACCACGGCAACAATAATGAACATAACTGTATTGTTTCCTGCGCTTGCGCTTCTTGTCCCCATTCCTGCCCTTTGATCAATAGAACGCCCAATTAATTCCTGTTGGCGTTTTATACAATCTTCATATTGTCTGCGAGCTTCACGCCCCCAACGTGGACGATTTCCGCAACCGTCCACATGAGTAGTGCCAAATATAGCGGTTGCCATTTGTCCTTGCCCCAAGACATCGCTTTCTAAACTAATTCCCGGTATTGCCATTTCTAAGTTTTTTTATTGTGTTAATATTGATGTATATTGAAAGCGCAAAAGATGTAATTGCCAAAATCAAAAACACAAATTGCAAATTTTCTCTGTTCTTATTAGTTGCCGACATAGAAGATATTATTCAGTTTTGAAAAGAAGTTCATGTAAGAGGATCTTTTAGTTCCTGTTACTTTGAGAACTACTAATTCCGTTGCTGGCCCAAAATAACCATCTACCTGCAATCTTTGATTTGCGTTTGGTTGTTTTGTATTGTAAGCTGCTTGAATTTTCGCTACCATGTCGCAAACATCGCCCAATCCTAATACTGTTGTATTGGTGCAATTAATCTGCCTGTACGTGATTTGTCCAGTTGCACCAGAAGGATTGTTGCCGGGTGTCGCTCCAAAAGGATCGTTTTTTGGTTGAGCCGTTGCAATTGAACGCCAGACCAAAAGAACCACGAAAGCAAGGACTATCCACCAAAAATATTTTTTAATCATTTTTTACGTTTTTGAAGGTAAATTAAAACAGATAGAACCGTTGGAACCATCAATGACATTATTCTGGCAAGTTGTTCCACTTCCGAAAGGGAAATCACCCAACCGCCTGCAGTTAGAAAAAACATAGAGATTATTTTTTCGTTATTCATATTAGAATCTGTAGGTGATGCCATTGAAATCCATTATTTGCCAAACTTTTTGTAAATCTTTCGAGCTTAAATCGCCCTCTAACCACTCACGCAAAGAATAAGAAATACCCCATGATGACCGCATCCCAAAAGCTTTATTCAGTTTGATAGCGTCCACATCGTTTTTCAGTTTTCCAATAGTTGTAAAAATAAGTTGTTCGTTCGTTCCTGCTCCACGCATTGCACGTTCCAAATCATCTGCCAGATTGCGATAAACTGAATCGGGAAATGATGGCTGTTGACCTTGTGACATATAGCCCGCTAAAGTGCTTTGTTTGCCAAGGGTAAACTTAAACTCCTTCAATGCTGAATGGATTGTTAAGACAATGTAAATTGCTAAGGCTATAAAAGCAGCCTTAGCAATTACAGGTAAGCCCTTCCACCATGTATTAAAATCAAAATCTTTCATACTAACGAGCTATTCTAACCAACATGACAATTATCATTGTGGTTATGATTAAACCAAAAGACACGTAAACGATAGACAAAGGATCTATCTTTACATCTACATCAACCCCTACGCCAGTCATTGCTTACTTAATTAATGCACGAATCAAAAAGAAAACAGCTAAAGCACCAACGGCGATAAGCCCATACGTTAAGTATTTGTTTTTTGGCTTTTCGTCCTCTTTTAAAGTTGAAGGAACTTCTACAACTGTTGGGGAATCTGGGGCGCTGTTTGGGCGAAGGTCTGCTTTTTCGCCTGCATCTGTTTGAACAACAGGATCAAGAGCTAACTCTCTAACGTCCGACTGCTCAAAAAAAACTCCTTCCATTACGTTGGAACGGTTTATTACTTCTAATTCTGTGGATAATGCTTCCATTGTTACTTCTTTTTAATGCGTTTTCTTACTAATACTACTCCCAAGACTAAAAGCAATACACCAACGCCAGCGGCTATCCATGTGATTACTCTTTGTCTTGCTGCTTTTTCTTCACCAGTTCTTCTTATTACATCCGCCTCTGCTTCTGCAATTGTTTCCTGTTGAGTGAGAGAAATTCCCTGACCTGCTAACAACTCACGTTCTGCGGCAGCTGCATTAATGCCACGCTGCAAACTTTCAATTTTTGTGCGTTTGTCTGAAATTTGATTTTCAAGCGCTTTAATTGTGTTTTCTTGCTGCTGAATGGTTCTGCGCAAATCAGCAACTTTGTTTTGGGCTTCAATGTGAAGATCTCTTAACCTTTGTAGTGTGGCTGCATCCTGCTGTCTTCTTGGACGTGCCTTATAGTTATTGTAGTTAGCCGTTCTTACTAGTCCACCATTAGTCCAAGAAACAAGTTGTTTTTTAGAGTTAACCAAACTGTTTTCAACTCTTCTTTTTTCATCCACTAACTCGCTTAGTTGAGTAGTGGCTGCGTTCAATTGTGCCTGTAAATTACTCATTACTTCGCTGTTTTAGTTTTGGTTAAAAAAAGAATTAACATGACAAGCACGATGCCGATAATGACAACGATCATTAAGTTAGTCAACATCTGGTATCTTCTTTGTTGGTTAATCTGGTCGGCGGTGAAATCACGATAACCGGGAGAAAATAAACTTCCCAAAGTACCTGCATTGTTAGCCAATGAAGCTCCAAATCCAAAAAGATTTTCCCAGAAAGCAGGATTGTTTTGAACCTGCTCTTCAATTCTTTCAACGTCTGCGGACGTTGACTTTACATTTCCTGAATCTTCCATTTTTTTTTAGTGATTAAAAAAGCCCATCCGCTCTAAACAGCGAACGGGCTTTTTGTTATTGTTTATTGGAATTGAGTGCTTACTGTTGTGGTGATGCTCCAAAAGTTGAAACAACGTTTTCCTGTGCAATTCTTGCTCTACGTCTAAGAACAGCTGACCCGTTGTTCACCGCTCCGATATCCATGATAACTTGGATGTCAGAGTTTGCTTTTACGTTGAAGTAAATCACCGTGTCAAAAGCCATGGTTAAAACCATGTTTTCTTTTAACAATGCAATTTCCGTTCTGTCGTCTTGGAACTGATTAGCATTCACGTATCTACGCAAATTCAAATCTAATTCACCCATACGGCTTTTGAACGGTGTCCAGATACGCTGACGAATTGTTTCAGAAAACCAAGACTTTTCAGACGAGTTTAACGCCAACTTAGTAATTCTAAGAGGATTTACAGCGGCAAAAGCCAATAACGCTTCCAATGGGTTGGATTGGTTCAATGATTCGATGGTCACAGTATTTGATAACAACTCATTAATTTGATTCGCAAGTGCAGCGGCGGCGGAATCATTGCCTAAATCAATTTCAACTTGTTGAGCTTCTCTCAAAGCTGCGATGTTACTTAACTCTGTCGCTGATAAAACAGCACCAGAAGCAGTAATGAAAAGGTCAATTCCTCCGATTTTGTTGTCAAAAACTTCTGTTGGAACTCCCATCAATACGGCAGGGGAAAAAGCGATAACTTTATCGGCATCGCTGTTGTTTACAACTCTAAAACCATAATCATTGCCTGTGATATGCTCACCTGCAAAAGAATTTTGTTCTCCTAAATCGAAGATGTCGTTTTTTCCTAAGTACGAACTTGTATTCATTTTTCTTTTTTTTACTTGTGAATAATTACTTTTTATTGCTTAGTCGTCTAAGCTGTCAATTACTGCGGTGTCTGATTCTGGTGGAAGTGGGTTATCCGCCGCATCCGCATTTTTTTTTTGCCCTCCAAATCTTGATAGCGTTCCATCTGGTTGCAACTTAGGCGCCCAGAAAACAGTAACTACTAATACAGCAACGACTAAAATCAGCGTTGTGATTAGTAAAAAATTAGTTGGATTTTTCTTTCCTACATTTGCCATTTCGAAAAAATTAGTTTTACATTTTTTTGTTGAGGACAAATATTTCGTCAATTAAAAGTTTGGATTTTTGGTATTGATTGGAAAGGTTGTTTTTGTTGGTTTTAACAAATTTTTATATACAAAAAAAGCGGCTAAATGCCGCTAAAAATTAAGGTTTTGAATCGCTTTTTTGGGTTATTGCTGAACACAGTCGGTGTAAATCATGCTAAGAAATTATTTAGCCACGGACTGCCACTAAGTTAACCGGGTGAAGTAGAAAGATTCTCACTTTTTTTTAAGTTACTCTGAATAATAATATTGTTAGACCGATTGAAATAACTACAAACAATATTAGCCAATAGCGTATAAGCCCATCTCTGGCTTTTCTGTAAACAATATTATCAATCGGTATTTCTTTATAAAAATGAACGACCTCTTTAATGGTGTCGCATTCGGCACGTATGAAAATTGAATCTCTATAAATGTGCGTTGTGATCGTCACGTTTGAATCACGAATTACAATTGTATCATTGATAGCATCATTAATAGATATTGTGGCTTCGCCTATTGCACCGGGTATCTCTACCAGAACACTATCTTTAATAATGATAGTGTCTTTTTGCAAAAGCTCTGGATTGTTTCTTACAATACGAGCTATTCTCTTATGAGCTGAACAGGACGAAAGCCAAAAAAATACAGCTATCCAAAACAGGGCCAGGAGTAAATTAACGAATAATCTTTTCATTGTTTAAGTATTGAGTGAACATATTACAGGATCGGGAAAATGCTAAAGCGGATTTAAACTTCCAGTTCCATAGTCGCATACGGCGAACGGCTTCATCGTTGGTATGAAAATCCATTTCCAACAGAATAGCAGGCATTGCTGTTCTTGTCACCATGTGAAAAAAAGCTTCTTTATCTGGAAATCCATCGCTTAAATCTTTTCTTATTCTGGTGTCACCAAAATAGGAACGTTTGAATTGATGAATCCAAAATTTAGCCCAATGATCAGAGGGCGTAATTCCGGGGGAAGTATATACTTCGTGTCCGTGGGCAGCTCCGGGACGTGGGCTACTGTCTGAATCTGCGTTTGTATGGAGTGAAGCCAAAATGCAATATTCTTTTTGGTGGAGTTCATTGGCTATCTGGCTACGTTGGCGCAAAGGAACATCTGTATAGTCGTCAGGATCAACCACGAATTTAACTTTATATCCGAAGCTTCGAAGAATTTTAGCCCATTCTTTGCCCAAAATTCTCATTTCGTGTCCTTCATACCAAAATTTACCATCTACTGGATGCCGTGAACGCTTACCGGGTGTAACATAAATTTCTTTGTCGTTCAAACCACCATGCCCACAATCAATAAGAATTGTTGGTTTTATTAGTTTTGGATGAATAACGTTCCAATACAAATCTTTTTTAAAGAGGTTCTCCATATAATTCAATAAATTTTAGAAATACTCTGTTTGTTATTATCTTGTTTTGCTTGGAGTACCCAACGGCTTTTAACTGCTCAAAATACCTTTTATTAAAAAGGTTTCGGAGTGTCTGGTCAGATATGGCATACATCTGGCAAATTTCTTGCTTGGTAATTGATCCTTTTCCTTTGTATGGCTGTTGGTTATCTTCCATTAGTTGATATAAATTGATTGGGTGAAATATTTATCAGAGTGCTTATTTACTTCCTCAAATAATGCCGTGATGTCTGGATTTTCATATTTACGATCCACAACGGTTTTATTATCTCCTGTTTTTTTCAAGGTTAAAATGTCTGAATTTTCTACAATTTCCACCGTGGCTTTCCTTAGGGAGTGAAAAACGTAAATTGCATCAATATTTTTTTGCTTGGTGTCGTACAAGCTGCGAAGCTCTGTTTTAGTGAGTGACTTTCCAAAATATTTGGTTGCATCTTCCCAAATGAGTAAGCAATTAAATAAATGCTTGTCAATTGCTAATTTTAGCGAATCAATGTCAGAGGAATAAATTCTGTAAGTTCCTTTTTTCCAATACTTCAATTGATCCATCTGAATAACTGGAATTATTTCATTTTTACCTTGTGGATTGTCATAAGTTTCAAAATCTCTCCATCTGGGATTGTCGTACGTGTCCACAATTAAAACTTTAGGTAAATGGCTTGATTTGGCTAACTTTTTTAAATAGTCAGTTTTGCCTTTGCCACGTCCACCGCAAAAAGTTATAACCCTGTTATCTCTCATTTTGAAAGTGTTTTTTCAAGCAATTGGTAATACTTTTTTGCCCAATCTGCAGCTTCAATTTTATATTGTGATAAATCTTGAAACTTTCTTTGATAGGTAATTTTAGCAGCTCGCACATCAATTAATTGTTTTCTTAGTTTTTTGTTTTTTCGCTGCGAAACAATGTACATTACAAGCGTAAACAAGAAAAACCAGAAAAACATCCATGTAAAAAAACTCATAACTATATCATTAAAATATCAATCAATCTTTTGCTTAAAACTTTTGTTAACCCGGCACCAAAAGCAAGCCCTTCATTAACTTTAATTCCGTGCTTTTTACAGAACTTAATCGTTGAAGGCTTCAAAGCGGAAATATCCACATCAGTAAAAGGGATTTCCGATCTGATTTCTTTTAATTGGGATTGGAAAGCGTTGTAAGCTGCCAACATTTTCTTTTCATCCGCTGAAAGAACTTCTTTCTTTAATTCCTTATTAAAGATTGTTTTCATTTCTTTCAATGCTTCACGTCCACCGTAACGCTTCATTAGCTTTACCGAACCCAACGGCATGAAAATCGTCTGCTGAATTAAGTCTATAATATCAATAGCACTTTCGGCACTTTCTTCCGGGTCAAAGTCTGGGGGCGTTGGCTGCTCTTCGTCTTGTTCTTCGTCCTGTTCTTCATCTTCGATTTCTTCAAAATCATCCTCTTGATGAACAGATTCTTCAAAATCATCCTCTTTTGATTCCTGTCTGGTTACTGTTGGATCAGAAAGAACATCGGTAAGAATTACTTTGTCTAATAAATCACTCATTTTCAATTTCCTTTAAAATGTCAGCGTGTTTGGCTATTATTGGTTCAAATTGGGCAAGGAAAGAAAAACGCTGTTCAATTCCTTCAGGATCAATCATTGCATCGCTCATAATACCTGCTACTGAATTAAGCACTTTCTTTTTGGCTTTCTTTGGGTCTTTTAAATCCTCCACATTCAAGCCTAAAGCCTTCACCAATCCTAAAATTAAGCGTGCAATCTCTTTAATGTCGCCCCTCATGCTAAACACTTTATTGTTGAGCATTTTGTTTTCTTTTATTACGTCCTGTATTTCCATTACATCCCTCTTTTGCGTTTGAAATAGTCACTTGGACTTTCACCCGGTTGACGTCCTGCGCCTGCTGGAATTTTAGGAGCTTTTTTAACTTCCGTTGCCTTGGGTGTTGGTTGTGGCGTTGAATTGGAAAGAATTACCTGCGCTCTTTTAATGGCATCTTGCCATTTTTCTCCTTCTTTTCTGATCTCTCTAGCGTAAGAGAATAAATTTTTATTACTCATATTTATTGGTATTAATTAAAAATTTTACAAACCTGTCCACCATCCACCATTGAAGCTGATAATATTGCCTTGGTCAAAAAAGCAGGCAATAAACAATTCTTCCAATGATTCTTCCGGGTTGTTGTTTTTTGCCAGTTCTTTCGCTCTGTTCTGTTGAACTTTTTTCACTACTTGCAGTTGATCATCATTTAATGTGATTAAAATTTGATTCGCTGAAAGTGGTTTTTCAACTTCGATATGAACAGGCTTTTCGATTTCAACTGTTGGAGCTTCTGGGAGTGGCTCGTTTACTTTTTGTAAAGCAAGAAGTAATAATTCTGTAATCGGCGTATTTTCTGGAATCTCAAAGTTTGATTGAAATTCATTTAATAATTCCAAAACTTCTGGTTTCTCCAATGTATCCGTATGCTTTACAGTTTCTTTTGGTTGTGTAATACGTTGTATTACATCTAAAAACACATCCTTAGCAAAGGTGTATTCAATATTGTTTTCTTCTTGTATTTTTTGTAAAGCCTTGTTAACACTATCTTTTTCAGTAGCGTTTAATCTGACGGAAAAATTTGGGTTTTGAAATTGAAACATAATGATTACATTTTTTCTTCAAAGTAAACTATTGTAAATGCAGTAAAGAAGTATTTTGTAATCACACCGTTTACGATTCTATATACACCGTTTTCAAACTTATTACAGTCGTGTAAATTTCATTACAATACTTGTATTAAGGCTATTATTGTATTTCTATTTTTTTTAAACATAATTTGTACTTAAAAAAGCCATGAAAAAAAATGAAAATTCAAAAAAGTTCTGAGTACCTTAAAAGGTGTAACATTTTGTAACATTTTCACCTAAGCCAATAATGATAAGGTTTTGGAGTGTTACAAGGGGTGTAACAAAAGTGTAACAAAGTGTAACATTTTAGCTGTTTTAATGTTACGATTTGTTACACCATTTTTTTAAAGTGTAACATTTTGTAACACACTTAATTTATTAATATTCAATAAATTAAATCTATTTTTTGTAAAATGTTACAAATTGTTACACCTTTTCAACTTTTCAAAATTTTCAAAAAAGTATGTTTTTAACTCTTGGATTCCTAACTTATAAAAAGGGGTATAAAAAAAAGCGAGCAAAGCCCGCTTTTTAGTAGTGTAATAATAGTTGTAACTAGGTGTATTTTCTCATTTCAGCTACCAATTTATCCATCTTAGGAACAACCTTAGCAAACTCTTTATTGTTTAAATAAACACTTGAACGATAAACAGGCTTAGCCAGAAATTTATTAGTGATCTTCAATTTACTTAATTTGAAAGATATGTATTGTTCAAAGAAACGGGCGAAAACCTCTAACCTTCTATTCCAATATTCACCCTCTTTTTGGATTCGCTTGGAGTAGGCAGAACGATTTCCTTTACTATCCAACAAAATAGCATCCATTACCTCTTTTGTTAACTTTCTCAATGGATGTTTTTGTTCTTCGATTGTGATAGACGTTGTCCGATATGGGCCAGTCAACCAATTAGAATCTTTAGATACTGCAATGTATCTTCCAAAAGTATAATCTAAGAAATGTCCGTATTCGTGAGCAAATGAACCAGCTCCACCAGTCTTTTCAAAACGTTCAGACTTTGGAATAAACAAAAGAGGTGGTTTACCAAAAGATTCCCTTATCCTGTTTATCTTATCTGTTCTCCAATATCTTGTAATATTGATTACTTGGTTATTGCTTTCATAATGACCTAAAGCACCACCAGAACCACGAGAACCAAAAGAAAAAGCTAACTTTCCATCCAATCCCAAATTATTGTTTTTGAATTTCAGAACCTTATTCATGTCTGTAAGGCAAAGATAGGTTAACGCTAAATAATCGTGTCTATCTTCTGTTGTTGTCCAATTCCCAAACTGAATACCTTTCAATTTAAACATCTTTCCTGTGGCTTCAACTGAATTAGCTGTTTTAACCACATCTTTAGGAACTGTTCCCCCTGGTCTAAAAAGTCGGTAAAAGTCCGCAGCATTTGCCAACGAAAAAGCCGTTTCTTTATGGCTTTTTCCATCAAGGTAAGTATCTGTAATATACGGTATTGATGCCATTATTTTTTTCTTTTCGTTGGTTTTGTTTTACTTCCTTTAATACTTTTGAACTTTGTTTGGTTCAAATCTTCAATTTTACCGCCCCCGGCCGTAGTTCCTGAATCGGGCTTTCTTAGCGGCTTTTTTGCGTGCTTGTTAAAACTCATATCATTTATTTTATTGATTACTACTTAAATTTAATCAAAAAAAAACTTATATAAAAATCATAACTCTGAATTAGAAGCATTGAAACGCTTCCAATTCGGGGAGTTAGGTGCAAGTTTTATTTAAAATTGACACCGCAATCCTAACATCATCATCCGTTAATCCTATTTCACTTTTGGTATGCACGAAATTATTTCTGTGTTCCAAAAGCATATCACTTTCATCATCCAATATCACATAAGTAAAATCCTTACCTAATTTCTTTCGTTCCCAATTTTTACCATTATCAGAATGAATATGAGTATCAATCCATTGTTTTATCTCTACACCTCTTGGAATTGATAAGTGTATTCCTGTTCCACGTTCAAGCCATTGGTATGCTCTAATTGTAACACCAATCAATTTATCGTTAAACAAAAACCCCTCTGCTTCCATGTGTTCTTTTGTTTTTTCTAAAGTCGCATACCTCCATGAAGAAGATAAAACAATTTTAGCATCCGTTTTGGCAAGTATTTCACCTAACAGCTTTTGTTTTTCGGGGTTTAAAGCCCATTGTCCGTCTTTCAAGTATTCGGGAGTTGCTAAAACCCCATCAATATCTAAGAATATAATTTTTTCCATCGCTTAAATTTTAAATAAAACTAGACACCTAACAGCACCTATACTCAACCTTGCCGCAGGCGCAACACAAGGCTGCGCATAGCTGCGGCACGTTA
>SKHH01000087.1 GCA_007117055.1 Lishizhenia sp.
GAAGATCTTTTTGGTGCAAGGGTAATTGTAAAAGAACTGGATAATACGGGAGCACAGGCTAATGTCTATGGTTTTTACTCTTTATCTCTACCAAAAGGAAAATATACTTTGGTCTACAGGAACTCTGGCTACGATGATTATGAAATTGAAATCGATTTAGTTGAAAACAGAACACTTAATGTTAAGCTAACGGTGCCTCAGGATGTTCAGGAAATTGAGGAAGTTGTGATTACTTCAAAAAAGGAAAATGATAATATCACATCGGCTCAAATGGATGTAACCAGGTTAAATCCTAAAGATATAGAAACGATTCCTATTCTTTTTGGGGAACAAGACGTAATGAAGACATTGCAATTGACTCCAGGTATTAAAGGAGCAGGAGAAGGAAATGCTGGCTTTTTTGTTCGAGGTGGTGGAGCCGATCAAAACCTGATTTTATTGGATGAATCAACGGTATATAATGCCTCGCATTTATTGGGTTTCTTTTCGGTTTTTAATTCTGATGCGATTAAAGATGTTTCATTGTATAAATCAGGCATTCCTGCAGAGTATGGGCAGCGTGCCTCTGCGGTGATGGATGTTGTAATGCGTGATGGAAATAATCAGCGTTTTGGCGCTTCGGGGGGGATTGGTTTGATTTCTTCACGATTAACACTTGAGGGACCTATCGTGAAAGACAAGGGCTCTTTTATTGTATCGGGTCGAAGAAGTTACGCAGATTTATTCTTGAATTTTGCTGAAGAAGAGGAGTTGCAAAATACCACACTTTATTTTTATGATTTGAACGCAAAAGGAAATTATAAAATCTCCGACCGAGATCGTATTTTCGTATCTGGTTACTTTGGTAGAGATGATTTTATGTTGGATGACCAATTTGGTTTTGACTGGGGGAATGCAACAGGTACAGTTCGCTGGAATCGCATAGCTTCAGATAAACTTTTTTCTAATACCTCCCTGATTTTTAGTAATTTCGATTATAAAGTTCAAATTGGTGATTCTGATCAAGGTTTTGGAATTCGTTCATCCATTCAAGACTGGAGTTTGAAACAAGATTTTACCTATTATTTGAATAGTGAAAACACGGTGAAATTTGGTTTGATTGGAATTCATCATCGTTTTAGTCCAGGAGTTTTTGAAAGTTCTCCAGAAATTGGCTTTAATGAGATTGAATTGAATAATCGCTATGCCTTAGAAGGTGGGCTCTATGTGCAAAATGAGCAAAAAGTCAATAATCGTTTATCCATGATTTACGGCTTACGTTATTCTAACTTTAACTACATGGGAGACGGAACAGCTTTCGAGTTTGACGAGTTCGGTAATCAAACTGGTGCTACGGATTATGAAAGGTGGGAAAGTATTCAGTATTATCAAGGTTTTGAGCCTAGGTTTTCTATGAGTTATTTGCTTTCAGAAAACAATTCTATTAAAGCTGGATATAATCGTATTTTTCAGTACATACATCAGTTGTCGAATACCACCGCATCTACACCTGTTGATGCTTGGGTTCCTTCATCACATAATGTAAAACCTCAAATTGGAG
The DNA here is from genome assembly GCA_007117055.1 of Lishizhenia sp. Lineage (GTDB taxonomy): Bacteria > Bacteroidota > Bacteroidia > Flavobacteriales_D > Crocinitomicaceae > CSBr16-161. The sequence continues at coordinate 1,541 of SKHH01000087.1, forward strand.
ACCAAGTGGCAGTCGGATACTATCAAAATTTAAAGAATAACGATTATCAAATTTCTGTTGAGACCTATTACAAATGGCTACAAAATCAAATCGATTATCGTCCAAATGCTAACTTGATTTTAAACGATAGAGTAGAAGGAGAATTAGTTTACGGAAGAGGAATGGCTTATGGGGTTGAATTTCAAATTAAAAAAACGAAAGGGAAATTTACAGGTTGGGTGAATTATACCTTATCCCGTGCTTTGCGTCAGTTTGACGATATAGATAACGGTGAAATTTTCTCTGCTCGTCAAGATAGAATTCACGATTTGAATGTAGTATTGACCTATAAGTTATCAGACGCGTGGGTGTTGAGTTCTAGTTTTGTCTATTATACAGGAGATGCGGTTACTTTTCCTACTGCTCAATACGCGTATGACAATATTTTGGTGCCGTATGTGGGACAACGAAATGGAAACAGATTACCAGACTATCATAGACTTGATTTAGGTGCTACGTGGTACTTGAAAGACCGTAAGAAATTTGAGCAGAGTTTAAATTTTTCAATTTATAATGTGTATGCACGTGAAAACGCATTCTCTATTTCTTTCAGAGAAAACGAAATTGGTCAAACAGAGGCGGTTCAAACAGCTTTATTTCGATTGATTCCTTCGATTACCTATAACTTTAAACTCAAATAATGATGAAGTTTTTTTATATCCTATTTTTTGGTGTTATTACATTTTCTTGTCAAAAAGTCATTGATGTTGATGTAACGGACATGGAGCCTAAGTTAGTCATCGAAGCAAATTACGATGCAACCAATGAAATTGTAACGGTAAATATTTCTAAAACGAGAAATGTCTTTGGTACTTCTGAAATTGTAAGAGTATCTGGAGCAAGCATTGAAATCATCAATGAAGTTGGAGATGTGGAAGCCTTGGAAGATTTAGGAGAGGGGAAATATGAACTAACGAATTACGCGCCAACCTTTTTATCTTCCTATCAAATGCGTGTTGATTTAGATGGTGTGATTTATGAATCTTCTGCATTTCTTCCGGAGGTAGTACCGTTAGATACACTTGTAAGTGTTTTTGATCCTGGAAGTTTATTTACAAGTGAAGGTTTTGTTGTGTTTATGGGATTCCAAGATCCTCCGGGCCCAAATTTTTATAGAGCAATGCGGATTGTAAATGGAGATACGCTTGAAAATAGAGGAGCGCAATTTCTGTTTGATGATAGCTTTTCAGAAGGAAATTATCAAGAAGTTCCTTTCTTCTCCTCCCGATACGAAGTTGGTGATACAGTTACAGTAGAGTTAAGAAGCTACAGTGAGGATGCATTTCGGTTTTATATCGACTTGTTTAATATTGCCGGCGATAACGGTCAAAGTGCTGCTCCTGCAAATCCTACTTCCTCTTGGACAAATGATGCGTTTGGACATTTTGCTGCTTGGGGCTTCTCTGGAAGAACTATTATTATTGAGGAATAGTTTTGTTATTATGTGGTGTTTACATGCATAATATCTTTAATTTGATTCTTTTTGTTGGTTTAAAGTGTTGTTAAGTTTATATGAAGTTATTAACAATTGTAGAGAACTTCATTTTTTCTTTAGTTATGAATTGTTTAGTTTTGTATCGAACTAAAAATAGGAATGTATGCAACTATCGTTATCTAAACTAATTGTTTTAACACTTACTTGTACTTTGTTTACCTATGTACAGGGTCAATACGAAATAGAAAACATTAATCAAACTCAAATTATTGATTTTGATGGCTTCACTGGAAGTGGATTCTCCGCTACACCAGATGCAGGTCAGTTGAACTCTAATGAGTGGGAGGTGCTTGGAGCATCTGACGGAGATTTATTGTTTGGAGGAGAAGGTACGAGTGGTGATTTTGCCCGAGGCTTTAGCTCGGGAAGCGTTGGAACAGGAGGTATTTATTCTTTTGATAATGGGTCTGGAGCATCACTTGGATTTCAGCCTGGAGCAAGTGACTTTACTCCTGGTTCATTCACACTAGCTATTGAGAATACGACAGGAGAATTGATTGAAGATCTAGAAATCGATTATGAAATATGGGTTTATAATGACCAAGGTCGCTCAACTTCTTTTAATTTTGAACATGGGGCAGATAATGTTTCTTTTGTCCAAGAATCGAGTCTTGATTTTGTTTCACCGGAAGCATCAGATGTAGAACCTATTTGGAACAAAACATCACGATCGATTACTATTTCAGGTGTTGACTTAAATGACGGTGAAGTCTATTATTTAAAATGGACAACGAATGACGTTGGAGGATCAGGTTCTCGTGATGAATTAGCATTAGATAA
>SKHH01000146.1 GCA_007117055.1 Lishizhenia sp.
CTGCTCAAAGGCTTGTATCTGCTAAAACGTGATAAGAGGTTGATGTTTGATACCGGATAGAGGAAGGATAACTGCATAGAGTGAGTGAAATCATGGGGTAAGGGGAAGATCTAGCCAAAATTAGCAAAGTGAAAGAGTACTTTAGGAGTGAGCTTGCGATTCTGGCGGAACGATGGGCGTAATTGAGCAGAAGCTAAATTGCTCTACAGAGATGGAATGTTTTGGACGCCAGAAGTTTTGGTAGCGGGCAATATCGATTCCCGTTCTATAATCTGTATTTAGTCTCTAGTGTGGCAATATGTTTTTCGGGGATGATCTAATAGGGTTTGCATATGGTGAGGCACAGGGTTGAAGCCAGGTGGTAGCAATTATGGTAACTACAAGATAGTATAGAGCTTGCCCCTGTACTCTTTCCGGTTAAGCGCCAGATTCTTAAAGATGTTGTATTGTTAGTTAGCCTGTAATAATATTAAATCTCGTATGGAGCGTGAAAAATGATTGGATTAAAAAGAGGAACAGTAAAACTGTTCAACCACGAAAAAGAATGGGAGCTTGAAGCACAGAGAACAATTTCCCGTTTGTATAAGATTTTAGGTACTGTAGCAAGGAATATTCAGCATGTGGGTAGCACATCTATACTCACAATAAAAGCCAAGCCGATAATTGATATTGCGGTTGCCGTAGATAATTTCAAGGATGTTCTTGCGTTGGAAGCGGAACTAAAAGATAATGGGTTTTATTATCGTCCAAATGTTAATTTAAAAGATCAACTTTTCTTTGCCTGCGGTAGCTATTATGATGGTACGGGTGACCTGCAAACACATTTCATTCATGTTGTTTTAGCGGGTGGTATGGAATGGATAGACTACATCAATTTTAGAGATTATTTAAACAAGATGCCAACGGTCGCCAAGGCGTACGAGGATTTGAAAACATCACTTGCAGTAGCGGCGCCTGTTGACAAAGGTAGAGAACAATATTTGAAGGGTAAGCACGATTTTATTGTTTATACTTTAAGAAAAGCTCTTGTCAATTACTATCTTGGAAAAACAGGTGAAATTAATATTGACCGACCTATCGGTAGCACCCACCCCAAACACCCAGATCTCATATATCCTATCAATTACGGATACATTCCGGGTGTTTTAGGTGGAGATGGAGAGGAATTAGATGTTTATCTTCTTGGAGTAGATAAACCCGTAAAGGAATATACGGCTCGTGTTATCGGAATTGTTCATCGCCAAAACGATGTGGAAGATAAACTTGTAGCCGCACCTGAAGGAATAAACTTTAGCCAAACGGAAATCGCAGAAGCCGTACATTTTCAGGAACAATACTACGAGAGTGAAATAGAAACAATGCCACAACTGAATTTTATTTCAAAAGAGCCAATCAATAAAGGTTGGTCGTGCGATGAAAAATACTGTGTTACAGCGTCTGATGGTATTAAATACCTTCTGAGGGTTACTCCCGACGAAAAGAGTGCTAATCGTGCAGATATGTTTCGTATGCAGCAACAGGTGGCGGCTCTCGGTGTTTCTATGTGTAAACCTGTAGAGTTTGGAAAGTGTGATGAGGGTGTTTATACCGTTCAGACTTGGGTTGAGGGCAAAGATGCTGAAGAAATCATTCCTTACCTTGCCGACTCAGAGCAGTATGCCTATGGTCTTGAAGCAGGCAGAATACTTAAAGTAATTCATTCGATTCCGGCTCCGGAGAATCAGCCTGATTGGGAACCTCGATTCAACGCAAAAATGAGTCATAAAATCAGGATGTATAATGAATGTCCTATTAAATTTGACGGAGCAGAAAACATTATTGATTATATAGAATCAAACCGTCATTTGCTTACGAACAGACCTCAATCTTTTCAACACGGCGATTATCATATCGGTAATATGATGATTGAAAATGATAAAATAGTAATTATTGATTTCGACCGTTACGATTTTGGTGATCCGTGGGAAGAATTTAATCGCATTGTATGGTGTGCTCAATCCTCGCCTATATTTGCTTCAGGAATAATAAGTGGTTATTTTGATAATGAAGTACCACTTGAATTTTGGAAGTTGCTTGCACTATACATTAGCAGCAATATGCTTTCTTCTATACCGTGGGCTATTCCATTTGGAGAAAGCGAAGTAAGTACCATGCTTAATCAAGCAAAAGATGTGCTGAGTTGGTATAACAATATGCAGAACCCTGTTCCAACTTGGTTTGTCAAATAATGAACCAATACTAAAATACGTGTTTAAACATAGAAAGATAAAGTGTGTTCCTGCCGAATTAAATAATCAAATCAATCAAGAATAAGTTGGTATGTAGTAGTGTGTAGCAGAAGTAGTAGACCGTGGACAGCGGATAACCTTATAAGCTCCTTGTTAGTCACCCATCCGGTACAAGATCCATTTATCTTCTACTGAGTAATGGTGTAGTTCCCACACCCCTATATTTGCGATTACCTTGTAGACATGTAATTCGGATTCTCCAATCCACCACTGACCACATCCTTTCGGCAAATATGCCAAGAATTCCCACTTAATGTTAACCAGGACGCAGGAAATTAGCACAACCATATCGAATATTCTGTATGTAGATCTTCTTTCCCAAGGGGATCGATGGCGTGGCAATGTTCTTGTCGCTGATGGTAAAACATATTATTACCTGATGGAAAGTGGTTCAAGTACTGCTAAGCCACTTAATCTTCAGGTTTATGATTTGAATTTGTCATAACACTACACCTGAAAAAGGGGGTGAATTGAGAGAAATAGATATTCGTGTCGATGAAGCAGTTAGTATCGATAAGCACCCAGAGGGAGCTTATGTTATTGCATGGATTGCTGACGTAGATTAGAATGAATATACTGCATTTACTGAGAGTGTTAATCTGGATTCAGGTGAGTAGGTATGACGTGTTGGAAGAAGGCATATTGAATTGTATATAAGGTTGTGATAGAATCTGAAGGTTACACTGATTTAGCAAAAAAAACTTAGGAGGTATTAAAATGATTTGTTTTAGAAAGAATGCAGCAATGAAAATAGTGGTGACATTTCAAAAGATGTTTTTTCTTTGTTTAGGAGTGATTCTATGTTATTCAATAGCAAGCAATGCTAAAGAAATGACACAGGTCTTTGTTGGTGGTGTTTCCGGTATTGAGTCTCTCGCAGATCCCCAAAATTCAATTCAGTATCGCGCTGATGGTGGCGGCATTTATCTTCATCACACAGGGTGGTCATCCAACCGACTTACAAACGCACAAAGGAAGACTATTATTAATAATATATGGGAAAACCATGATTTTGGGATTGAGCTTGGATACCATGACAATAATATTACCTCCTGGCAAAATGCTTACAAAATACTTTACCATGATCTTGGTATACGCCCTGCCTTCATAACGTGCAATGCGTTTTCGAGCGACCGGATTCCGGATTTGGATGAATGGGTAGCAACAATAGAGGCATATCGAAAGCTTGGAGTTAATGAAGAGGTACCGATTTATGCGACATTTGAGTATCAGAATTTCCCTGGCAATATGCTTACACTTATTGATAATCTGGTTTCTGACCGTAAGGATTTCCAGGAAATTATTCGCGCGTCAAATGGTTTGACACTCGATATTCCTCCTACTGTTTATTTTAGACGTCTTAATCATAATAATTTACGGGCAAGAAATTATCACGAATGGATGATTGATGCAATACAATGGACAAAAAATAATGGCTACAAGGTTGGGATGATTATCTCACCAAATGACAGCAGAACAAAATACGGAGAAGATACTGAAGCTTTTTTAAATGTTTTACTGCGGGAAAATGCTCTTCCTGACTTCTACATTGTTGAGA
>SKHH01000060.1 GCA_007117055.1 Lishizhenia sp.
ACTACACAGCGATTTGTTTTTTTTATGGATTCAACAACTGTAGGAAAATCAATCGGTCGAATTGTTCTTAAATCGATAATTTCAACATCTATACCGTCTTTTTCTAACACTTTTGCTGCTTCATGAGCCAATTTTATAATCTTCCCAAAGGATACAATAGTAACATCCTTTCCTTTTCGTTGAATGTTTGCTACACCAATAGGAGTAAGGTATTCTCCTTCTGGAATTTCACCTTTATCTCCATACATTTTCTCTGACTCCAAAAAGACAATAGGGTCTTCATCGCGAATAGCAGACTTTAGTAGACCTTTAGCGTCCGCAGGATTAGAAGGAGTAATGACTTTTAATCCAGGAACATGTGCGTAAAACGCCTCGAAGCTTTGCGAGTGCGTTGCTGCTAATTGTCCTGCTTGACCGTTACCTCCTCTAAAAACAATAGGGCAATGATATTGTCCACCAGACATTTGTAACATTTTTGCGGCACTATTTATAATTTGGTCTGCAGCTAATATGGCAAAATTCCATGTCATAAACTCAACAATTGGACGTAATCCATTCATCGATGCTCCCACACCAATTCCTGCAAAACCGAGCTCCGCAATTGGTGTGTCAATGACTCTTTGAGCACCAAATTCATCCAACATCCCTTGAGAAACTTTATATGCTCCATTGTATTCAGCAACTTCCTCTCCCATTAAGAAAACATTTTCGTCGCGACGCATTTCTTCGGACATCGCTTCTCTTAATGCTTCTCTAAATTGTACTGTTCTCATAGTTTATATTTTTTTCTGAGTAGTCAGAATTAAAGTTGGGGTAAAACTAATAAATTAAGTCTTAATAAATGCTAGATTAAACAACCTAAAAAGATATGGTTTATATTTATTTGGTTAAAATAATTGAAAAAGAGACAATTTAATATAATATTCTATGCATACATTGTATTTTTTGTGGGTAGAAATAATTCTTTTTATATTTTTGTAGCATACCAAAAAAAATAAAGACATGAAAATACTTGTATGTATCAGTAAAGCACCAGATACGACGTCGAAAATTGCATTTGTGGAAGGAAATACAAAGTTTGATGAAAGTGGTGTTCAATACATTGTGAATCCTTACGACGAGTGGTACGCATTAGTGAGAGGATTGGAATTAAAGGAATCATTAGGAGGAACTGTGACTACTGTAACGGTAGGTACAGCGTCTGATGACGCAACAATTAGAAAGGCGTTAGCAATTGGAGCTGATGATGCAGTAAGAATTGATACGGAAGCAAAAGATGCTTTTCAAGTAGCGGCCGAAATTGCAGCCTACGCTAAAGAACAAGGATTTGATTTAATCTTGACAGGTAAAGAGACAATAAATTATAATGGTTCTCAAGTAGGAGGTATGATTGCTGAGCATTTAGATTTACCTTTTGTTTCTCTGGCTACTAAACTGGATGTAAATGGAACGACAGCTTCTTTGGAAAAAGAAATCGTTGGTGGTTCTCAAGAAGTGGAAGCGCAACTTCCAGTTGTTGTGAGTTGTTCAAAAGGAATGGCTGAGCAACGTATTCCAAATATGAGAGGTATTATGGCTGCAAGAACAAAACCGCTTAATGTGGTTGCTGCTTCTAATCCAGAACAGTTAACTGGTTTTGTTTCTTATGAGTTGCCTGCGCCAAAAGCAGCTGTTAAAATGATTGATCCTGAAAATATGGATGAATTGGTTGCTTTATTGCACAACGAAGCGAAAGTGATTTAATTAATTTTTAAAAACAGATTTATGTCAGTATTAGTATATATTAATAGTGAGAACGGAAAAGTAGCGAAAAATGCACTTGAAGTTATTACTTATGGAAAGAAAATTGGAGACGTTGTTGTTGTAACGAACGGTAGTACAGATAACGCGACATTGGAAAGCTTGGGAGCTTATGGTGCTTCTAAAGTTTTAGTAGATAGAGCTTTTGAAGGTGCAGACGCTCAACAAGTAACTCGCCTAGTTGCAAAAGCAGCAGAGTCGACAGGTGCTACAACAATTATTTTTTCAAATGATTTAATCGGAAAAGCTGTTGCCCCACGTTTGTCTGTTCGTTTGAAGGCAGGTTTGGTAGCGGGAGCTATTGATACGCCTGATGCCGATGGAAATATTAAAGTAAACGTGTTCTCAGGAAAAGCATTTGGAAATGTGAAGGTGAACTCTGAAATGAGAATTATCGCATTATTACCTAACTCATTCCAACCAGAAGAAGTGGGAGGTACAGCATCAGTAGAAGAGTTTAACGGTGAAGCAGGAACTGCAGCTGTAACTGTTAAAGCAACGAAAAAACCGGAAGGTAGTATTCCACTTCCAGAAGCAGAGCTTGTTGTTTCTGCAGGACGAGGGCTTAAAGGACCTGAAAACTGGGGTATAGTTGAAACGCTAGCACAAGAGTTAGGAGCTGCAACAGCTTGTTCTAGACCAGTATCGGATATAGGTTGGAGGCCTCACCATGAGCACGTTGGACAAACAGGTGTAGCTATTCGTCCTAATTTATATATCGCAGCGGGTATCTCTGGTGCAATTCAACATTTAGCGGGAGTGAATGGCTCTAAAACAATTGTTGTGATTAACACAGACGAAGAAGCGCCATTCTTCAAAGCAGCAGATTATGGAATTGTTGGAGATGCCTTTGAAGTACTACCTCGCTTGACAGAAGCAGTTAAAAAATTCAAAGCAGCGAACTAACTATTTTAATAAAATAATTGTACTTTTACGGTACGTTTCATTAGGGAAGCACTTGTGCTTCCCTAATTGCTTTGAAGATTTCAACATTTTTAAACTTTATGAAAAAAGTAAAACTAAATATTGTTGGCTTATCCTACAGTCAAACGCAATCGGGAGCTTATGCTTTGGTGTTAGAAGAATCCGAAGGTTTAAAAAGAAGGTTACCCATCATTATTGGTAGTATGGAGGCCCAATCCATAGCGATAGAACTAGAAAAAATGACCCCAACTCGCCCGTTGACACATGATTTGTTTAAAAGTTTGATGGGAACGTTTAATATAAATTTAGTAGAAGTGTTGATTTACAATTTAGAAGAAGGCATTTTTCATGCAAAATTGATTTGTGAGGAGTCGGGTGATATTAAAGAAATTGATGCTAGGACCTCAGATGCTATTGCTATAGCTGTAAGAGTGAAAGCTCCAATTTTTACTTCTGAAAATATTTTGGATTCAGCAGGTATAAAACTCGATGACGCCGAAGAAGGAAGTACTCCTGAATCTATGGCAGCTGAAGAGACAAGTCCGAAAGATGAAAATGATATTTCAGTGTTGTCGCTAGATGATTTACAAGCTAGATTAGATCAAGCAATCAATAATGAAGATTACGAGCTGGCTTCGCAGTTAAGAGATGAAATTAATAGACGAAACGCATAGCAGTTGTATAGTCCGAAAAGGACTCCGTAGCATGCTAATATTGCTCTTGCTATTTTTAACGTTTCAATTTTCCTGTTTTTCACAAGATGAGGACGTTGAAAATTGGTATAGAAGATCCCATCTTTTACAGTTAGATTACTCCAATAATACCTTTCTTAATTCAGATACGTTGTTATCTTTATTCACTAAGGGTGACTTTTTGAAATCAGATGAATTTATTGTTCTCTCACATGTTGAAGACTCTGTTATTCATTCGGATACGTTGACCATTTTAGAATGGTCATCTTCCAAAATCTCTTTCAAAGGGCCCCTAGATACACGCATTACATTTTTAGATCAAGGAAAACTGATAACTAGTAGCTTTTCTTTTGAGAGTATCTTTCGAGGTTTACTTGGCATGTTAGCACTCGTGGTGATTGCTTTTATTTTTAGCAGGAACAAACG
>SKHH01000119.1 GCA_007117055.1 Lishizhenia sp.
ACAATGATTCGGTTTGCATTTCGAATGGAAGAAACACGATGACTTACAATCAAGGTGGTGTTTTTTTCAATCTGATTTTTTATGTTAGATAGAATTATTTCTTCTGTTTCTGTATCCACAGCAGAAAGGCAATCGTCTAAAATGAGAAATTTAGGGTTTCGTATAAGCGCTCTAGCAATACTTATGCGCTGTTTTTGACCGCCACTAAGGTTAACTCCTCGCTCTCCAAGTACAGTGTCTAATCCATTCTTAAATCCTTGAATATTGTGATAAACGTGGGTTGTTTTCAAAATATCGATAATCTTAGCATCGTCGCAATCCTCTTTTGAAGGTAAACCAAACTTCACATTGTTTTTAATCGAATCAGAAAAAAGAAAAACTTCTTGAGGAACAATACCTGTTTGATTCCTGAAATCATTGATGTTTATAGAAGTTAAGGGTATGTCATCAATTAGTACTTCACCCGAATCTGGATCAAATTGTCGCATGAGAAGATTGATGATGCTACTTTTTCCTGAACCTGTTTTTCCGAGAATGGCTAAAGTTTCCCCTTTATTAATCTCAAAGGATAAATTGTCAATGGCTTTAATTCCTGAAGTTGGAAAAGTATAACTCACATTTTTAAATACAATTTTTCCATTGAAATCAAAAGGACTCATGGATGGGTTTTTTATTTCCGGTTCTTGTTTGAGGAATTCATTTATGCGTTCTTGACTAGCAGCAGCTCGTTGGATTAAAGAGGTCACCCAACCAACAGAAGCAAATGGCCAGGTTAACATATTTACATAAAAAATAAAGGCAACTATGTCTCCATTAGTTATTGTACTTTCAGGTTGAAAAGAAAGAATCCCCCCAAGATAAATGGTCAAAATAGTACTTAAGCCAATAAGTAATGTAATGGTAGGCATGAAAAACGCATTTGTTTTTACCAATGCCATGTGCTTTTTGAGATAACGTTCTGACGAATCATTAAAATTCTCTTGAAAACGAGGTTCCCCGCCATAGGCTTTTAAGACAGTTACACCTGAAAATGATTCTTGTACAATATTCGAAATAGTGGACAATTCTCTTTGCACTTGTTCACTCTGGCGATTCATCGTGTTGGAAACCTTGTAGATTAAATACGACATCAATGGCAGCGGAGTGAGTGTGTATAATGTTAATTCAACATTAATCGAAAGCATGCTCCAAAGAATGAAAATAAAAAGTACAACCAGATTAACACTATACATTACGCCTGGTCCGAGATACATTCTAACTTTAGAAACATCTTCAGAAATACGATTCATTAAATCACCTGTACTGTTGGCCTTGTAAAAGTTGTAGTTTAGTTGTTGGTATTGATTATAAATTTCATTTTTTAAGTCATATTCAATGTGACGAGATACTTTTATAATAGTTTGACGGGTAAAAAATAAAAAGATTCCTTTACCTAGAGACAAAAGAATGTAAACACCACCCACATAAACGGCTAAACTTAACCAATTTTCAGCGGAGAAATTTGTTTCAAATTCATTAACAGCATCTCTTACGATAAGTGGCATATAAACATTGAAGATGTTTGACGCTATGATGAATAACACGCCCAACAATAACAACCATTTGTATTGAATAAAATATTTGTTGAGATAGCTGAGAGACTTCATGTTTTAATTTCTATTTTTGCACCCACTAAAGGACTTTTTGAAATACAAAAGTAGCTATTAGATTTGAAATGTTGATGAATTAGTAAATCGTATAAGAATGATTGAAACGAGAGAAGTAAATGCGCAAGATTTGGAGAACCCAGTGATTGCGGCAATGAGTGAAAATAATCATGAGCAACTTTTATTTTGTAATGATAATGCAACAGGCTTAAAAGCTATAATTGCAGTTCATAATACTGTTCTAGGGCCAAGTTTAGGTGGAACTAGAATGTGGGTGTATAACAATGAGCTAGAAGCGATCAACGATGTGATGCGCTTGTCTCGTGGAATGACCTACAAAAATGCTATTTCTGGTTTAAACCTTGGTGGAGGAAAAGCAGTGATTATCGGAGACTCTCGCTCTATGAAATCAGAAGCGTTATTTCGTAGGTTCGGAAAGTTTGTAAATAGTTTGGGAGGGAAATATATTACTGCAGAAGATGTTGGTATCTCACCTCAAGATATGGTTTGGGTAAACATGGAAACAGAATATGTTGCTGGTTTGCCTGGCAAGAGTGGAGATCCATCTCCTGTGACTGCTTTTGGAACTTATATGGGTATGAAAGCGTGTGCCAAAAAACAATTTGGATCAGATAGTTTAACAGGTAAAAAAGTAGCTGTTCAAGGAGTTGGACACGTAGGGGAATACTTAGTGAAACACCTAGTGGAAGAAAATGCAGAAGTATTTGTTACGGATATTTACGAGCCTACCTTGCAACGAATTGCTAAAGAATATGGCGTAAAGGTCGTAGGGCTAGATGAAATTTATGACGTAGATATGGATATTTACGCGCCATGCGCATTGGGTGCAACGGTGAATGACGATACGTTGAGTCGTTTAAAATGTTCTATAATTGCAGGTGCAGCGAACAATCAGTTAGCGATTGAAACAAAGCATGGACAAGCCGTGTTGGATAAGGGAATTATTTACGCTCCTGATTATGCTCTTAATGCAGGGGGAGTAATTAATGTGTATGCAGAAGTAGCTTCAAAGAGTGCTGAATGGGCACTTCAAAAAGCAGAAGATATTTACACCACAATTTATGATATTATAGATCGTTCTCAAAAGGAAAATATTCCAGCTTCTGCTATTGCTAATAAAATGGCCGAAGAAAGAATTCAAGCGATTGGAAATGTAAAATTACCAATGTAATGTTGAATAGGAGACATCTAAGAATAAAAGTACTGCAAGCGCTTTATGCTTTTTACCAATCGCATAAGTCTGACATTCTTCAAGGGCAAAAAGAGTTACTCTCTGCCATTGATCGTATGTATGACTTATATCTATCCTTGTTGTTGACTTTGCCGGAGTTAAAATCAAAAGGTGAGCATAGGTTAACAGAGAACACTAAAAAGCTATTACCTACAGATGAAGATTTAAACCCGAACCGAAAATTTGTAGATAATCGTATCATAAAAATCATAGAAGAGCAACCAACTCTTCGAGCTGAATCCGAAAATCGAAAAGTGAATTGGTTGGGAGCTGTAGAGCAAGAAATTTTCCGAAAAATGTATTTGCATATTCGTGAAAGTGAGATCTATTTTGAATTCATGAACAATGGAAAAGATGATTTTGTAGATGACAAAGAGTTTATCGTACAACTATTCAAAAAAGAAGTCGCTAACTTTCCCGCTTTGTACAATTATTACGAAGAAAAAAGTATTCATTGGTTAGATGATATTGATTTAGCTTGCTCGATGGTAATTAAAACCATCAAGTCCTTTAAAGAAGAAGAGGAACGATATTCTATTTTACCACTTTATAAAGAAGATGACGACGAAAAAGATTTTATAATTCAGCTTTTTAAGCGAACGATTCAACTTGATGAGGAGAATGTAGCGTTAATTGATGAATTAACTCAAAATTGGGAAATTGATCGTATTGCAAAAATGGATGTTATTCTTATGAAAATGGCGTTGACAGAATTGCAAGTTTTTTCTAATATCCCCACGAATGTTACGTTAAATGAGTATATTGAGATATCGAAATTTTATAGCACTCCGAAAAGTAATGTGTTTATAAATGGGATTTTAGACAAGGCTGTTCTTCGCTTGAAAAAAGAGAATAAAATTCAAAAAACAGGAAGAGGCTTAATGAAATAAATGAACAAGGTAATGAAGAATTTTAGAAGTATTTTATC
>SKHH01000001.1 GCA_007117055.1 Lishizhenia sp.
ATAAATTCTGCCATTTTTTTTCGTTGGAAAGTCTGTAGTTAGCTGAAAACCGGTGAAGCTTTTTATTTCATCTGTAATGCGAATAGAGTCTTCTAAATCTGATTTTTCTAAAAGAATTAAGCTTGGGAGTTGCTGTGGTTGATAATCCGAAACAATAAATGGTTCTCCTTGAAATGTTGCTATTACAAATCCTTGATTGATCCAGTTGAACATAATACTGTTGGCAAATACACTATCTTGATCTGCCGCTAAAAAGCGCTCTTGGAATTTGTATTTTTCTATGGTGTTCGGAAGAACAGTGGAAAACAACTCTCTGTCATTTACCGATTTCCCTACGTTTTTTTGTGTGGATTTACTTTTGTATTGTGTAAAACCAGAAGGCAAAGCATAAATGTCAGTTCGATTGGTTTCATTGTTTGGGTGGAACCGCCATAAATTAGCGCTGGCTTTTTTATCTAAATCATCAAAAATGCCAGAGGATAGGTCGTTGTTAGTGCAGGCTTCTTGCTCCAGTTGAATACTGAGATAGTATCCATCAGAATAAATCAAAATATTGTTTTGTGAAAAATAGCTTCGAATAACATCAATGTCTCTTTTTTTCCATTTCCGGTTGAGTTTGACTAAAACTTTAGCGTAGTTTTTACTTAAAAAAAGAGCTTCAACTCCATCGAGGTGATTCCAGTCGGTAATCATCACACTAGATCGAAGCGAATTATTTTGAAATTGTTGTAAAACAGGAGTGTTTTCAATTTCATTTAATCGTTGGATTAGTAAAACACTGGAGTCACCAATGCAAAAAAAGTTTTCAGGTGTGAGGTAAGAGACGCGGTTTTCCAGCAATTTATTTCCAGCAAAAACCACCCAAATGAGTGACGCAGTGACAATAAATATTAGGGTTACTCTTCTCATGTTTTTTATTCAAAAGTAATACAATTCCTTCAATTTTCAATTACGAAGTTGTTAGTATTATTCTACGATGTTAATGTCTTTGAATAAGAATGAATAGCTTGTTTCTTCTCCTGTGATTAACTCATAACTTCCATTTAACTGTTCTGTAAATGATTCGATTAAGGTAAGTCCCAAAGACCCTTGTGATGTTGATTCTTTCCAGCTTCCGTTGTCTTTGTATAACAGGTAAACTTCATTTTTATTTTTACATTCGTTAAGATGAACGGTTATTTGCGGTTGTCCGTTTTTTTCAAAAGCATGTTTTAGCGAGTTACTCATCAGTTCATGAAAAATTAATGCCAGCGGGACAAGGTGTTTTAAGTCTAGTTCTTTTATTTCGCAGTTTAATTGAAAGCGAATCTCTTTTCCTACGTGCGATGAGCTAATCATCTCTTGCGATAAGGATGAGAAGTATTCTTGAATATTGATTTGATCAAATCGATCGGATTGATAAATTTTTTCATGTATCATGGACATGGTAATAATGCGGTGAATACTCTCTTTAAATTTAGCCCTTGATGCACTATCTGGAATGTCGTTCATTTGCAATCGTAATAAGCTAATGATGACTTGTAAATTATTTTTTACACGATGATGAATTTCTTTTATCATTACCTCTTTTTCTTTGATCCCTTGTGAGATGGTTCGGTTTTGTTGCGTGAGTTCATCGTTTTGTTGCTGTAATAACTCATCTGATTTTCGGCTACTTTCAATAATGGTCCAAAGTAAATAACCTAGCACGACTATCGCCATTGTACTTTCGATGTAAAGGAATGATTTTGCAATTTTAGGTGCTTCTTGCAAATAAAATAAGTCTTTATATACTCCCACTGTGAAATAATGAAATAGGATAAGAAGAGTTAAAACTGTTGATGTAATAAAATAATAAAACCCAAGTACATAAGTGATGATAATGTTAACAATGAGCAACCATAAAATAGTTGAGAAATTTAGCGTATTATCTAACAAAACGATATTCCAACCGAGACCAATAATCCACGCAAAGTTCAATAATATAGCACCAGGGGTTATATTCTGTGTGGTTTTCACCAAAGCGATAGACAAAAGAGGAACAATCATACACATAATGCCTAATTGGAGGAATTCCGTGTAGTTAAATGTCAGACCAATAAATGCACCGATAAGACCAACCAAAAATCCAATCACAATTGTTTGATAAAATAGTTGGATTCGTGCTTTTTGAGAGTAGGTACGAGACGCTAATAACTGCTTGGCGAATAAAATATGTATAAGATTAAAATTCATTAAGTTTAGACTCTCTGTTACTTTTTAACTGTACTTTTTGCAATTGCGTCATTTTTTTTGAATGAACCAAGTGGTGAAAGTGCAAAAATAAAAATCGAATAGTTATTTTCTTCTAAAATTAAGTATATCTATTCTTTATTTATGCTAATTTCACGAAAAAAAAGTATGAGAATAGGGTTGATATCTTTGATGGCGTGCTGCCTTACGATGTTTTTTGTAAATAGTCAGCAAGAAATTTTTTCTCCTGAAGATTTATGGAAGTTGAATAGGTTGTCGGGAACTTCAATTAGTCCTGATGAAACGATGGTTTTGTATCAAGTAACGAGCTATGATGTCAATAAAAATGCTGGAAAAACATCACTGTATGTGTATAATTTAGAGCATAATAATTCTGCTAAAATAAATGGAACTCATTCCACCATGCGCGGAGCAAAATGGTTTGGCGATAATCGAATTGCATATCTTAACAGTCATGGGGAGTTTGATGTGATGTACTCCGTCTCCATTAGCGGAGATGACCCAATAGAAATGGCTCGTTTTCCAAAAAGTAGTGGCGTACAAGATTTTAAGTTTTCACCCAATGAGAATTACTTCATCACTTTACAAAAAGTAAAAACGGGTAACACCATTCATGAAAAATATGACGATGTGCCTTCGACTTCTGCTTTGGTGTATGATGAATTGATGTTCAGACATTGGGATACTTATCGAGATGAGTTCAGTAATCAATTATTTCTGTATACACTGAAAGAAGGTAAAGTAGGAGGTGAAGGTAAAAATATCCAGCAAGGGGAAGTGTACCATGGAGTGATGCCTCCTTTTGGAGGATTGGAAGATGTTACGTTTACCTCCGATGAAGAAAAAGTAGTTTACGCTACTAAAAAGATGGATAACGATCAGTTTGCTGTTTCTACAAATTCAGATTTATTTGAATACCATATTTTGGAGGGAACTACAAAGAATATTTCTAAAGCATACTTAGGCTATGATACTCACCCTAGTTTTTCTCCGAACGGAAAATATTTGGCTTGGTTAAGTATGGCAAGAGACGGTTTCGAAGCGGATAAAAATGATATTATTTTAAGAGATTTAGAAACGGGAACAGACGCAAACTTAACCAAAGATATTGACTTGACCATTAGTGCTTTTCATTGGTCTGAAGATGAGAAAAAAGTGTATTTTTTAGCGATGATTCATGCGACGCATCAGTTGTTTGAATTCGATATTAAAAAGGGCAAGCACAGTCAACTTACAGATGGAATATTCAACTATTCGGACTTTTCAGTTCTGGGAAAAGAATTTATTGCTACGCGTCAGTCAATGTTAGTTCCGAATGATTTATATCGCGTGAAAATGAAAAATGGAGAAGCGGAACAGTTGACAGAAGTAAATGAAGATTTATTGGATAAATTTGGAAAACCCACGGTAGAAAAACGTTGGATTACGACTTCCGATAATAAAAAGATGTTGACATGGGTGATTTTGCCTCCTAATTTTGACGAAAGTAAGAAATATCCATCCTTATTGTATTGTCAGGGAGGCCCTCAAAGTGCGGTGAGTCAGTTCTTTTCTTATCGATGGAATTTCAGATTAATGGCTGAACAAGG
>SKHH01000074.1 GCA_007117055.1 Lishizhenia sp.
ACGTCATGCGTACCACCACCAAAGTCAAATACTACGATTTTTTGGTCTACTCCTTTTTTGTCTAATCCGTAAGCTAAAGCAGCTGCTGTTGGCTCGTTGATGATTCTTTTGATGGTTAAACCAGCAATTTCACCTGCTTCTTTTGTTGCTTGACGTTGAGAGTCATTAAAGTAAGCGGGCACAGTTACAACAGCCTCTGTAATTTCTTGTCCGATATAATCTTCAGCAGTTTTCTTCATTTTCTGAAGAATCATAGCAGAAATTTCTTGAGGCGTGTACGTCCGATCATCGATTTTTACACGTGGAGTGTCGTTGTCTCCTTTTACTACTTCATACGGCATTCTACCAGCTTCTTCTGAAACATCAGAGAAGCTTGATCCCATGAATCTTTTGATAGATGCGATTGTTTTTGTTGGGTTTGTAATAGCTTGGCGCTTGGCTGGATCTCCAACTTTACGCTCGCCCCCGTCAACGAATGCAACTACCGAAGGAGTTGTTCTTTTTCCTTCTGCATTCGAAATTACCACCGGCTCATTACCCTCCATCACAGAAACGCAAGAGTTGGTAGTACCTAAGTCAATTCCAATTATTTTTCCCATAACTATTAATTTTCTCAATTTGTATTGCTACTCCTTTGTCAATAGTTATGCCATGTAAAGAATTTGATAATTAACTGACATTTTGTCTTTATGCGCTGGTTTTTTTCCCGATTTACAGGTTTGGTGCTGTCAAATTGTAAGGAGCAAAACAACCTTCAACTACTTTTACGCTTTTTTGGCGGTAATTTCTTTTGATGCAGTTAGGCCGCTTTGGGTTTAACGTTGCCTTTTTTTCGAAAATAGGTATTTCCTAATACACCAATAAGGATCAAAATAATACCGAGAATAGCATAAAGCGAGATGACTTCACCGAATAAAAACAGTCCCAATAAAAAAGCATAAATGGAGCCAAAATATTTGAAAGGGGTTACAGTAGCTGTATTTTCGGCATGCAAGGCCTTGGTCATGAAAATCTGGGCGAATTGTGTGAATACGCCGATAATGATTAATAGAAGCCATTCAATTCCCTGAGGGATAACATGGTCAAAGAAACAAATTACCAACATAATTGGAGTGGCGATTAGCGGAAAGTACATTACAATGGTTACGGGAGCATCGGTATCTCTGCATTTTACAATCGCATTGTAAGAAACTCCAGAAAGCATGGCGGATAGAAATCCAGCAAGCACCCAAATTGGCGCTATTTCTGTAACTGAAAAATCATTACTTAGGTATTTAGAAGCACTTATAGCAGCAACTCCAGTGAAGGCGACGAAAAAGAAAAACCATTGAATTCGGTTGACTTTTTCTTTCAGTAAAAATACAGCAATAATTACTGTAAAAACGGGACTTAAATACTGAACTGTAGTTGCTATAGCTAGGGGGAGATTATCCAAGGTGTAAAAAAATAGTGTTAAGGCAGCTGTGCCAAAAACCCCACGAATAATCAACCACTTTTTGTTTACGCCAAAAAAAGGTAGTTTTTTAGCACGTATAATCGCATAACACATCACAAAAGTAATAAATGAACGAAATAGAATAATTTCTGGAACAGGATACTTTTGAATGTCAGGAATGAGTGTTTGGTTAGGACCTAATCCGAGAATCTTTACAAAAATATTGACTACCATAAAACACAGTCCCGATAACAAAATATATAGAATCCCTTTATTCACGCTGCGAAGTTAGGAAAAAGACGTTAGAATAGGAGACGTTATATAAAAGACGTTAGACACGAGACATTAGATAGGATACATTAGACATAAGCAGGATTTATTTACCTTAATCTGTACACTAATACTCTACCGCCTAACCTCTACCGTCTTAACATCTTAAAATCTAAGGTCCCAGAATCCCAAAATCCTCCATATCTTTGCCCCCATGAAACAAAAAGATTTTTACAGTTTACGAATCAAAGAGCTAAATGAAGAGGTCGCGCGATATGCAAAAAAAGCAAAACTCTGGGTTTTTGTTCGCTTGATTTCATTTTTAGTGATCCCTACTGGGATATATGTTACGTTTGATTTAGGAGTGTATAGTGCCGTTATTGGTTTTGTTTTATTACTTGCCTTTTTATTTTTTGTACGTAGAAGTGCTGAGAATAAAGAACGACTTTTTATTGCTGAAGAGCTATTACGCATGAATGAGCATGAGTTGAAGTTAATTGAAGAGGGCGATTTTAGTGCTTTTGGTGACGGTTCTCGTTTTAAAGATTCTGCGCATGCGTTTAGTTACGATATGGATGTATTTGGCCCTAACAGTGGCTTCCAATACATGAATCGAACGGTTACAAAAGTGGGTGAAGAAAAATTAGCAGTAGCTTTTACCAATGGTTCACAGGATATTTCATCTTTCAATGGAGCCGTTGAGGAGTTGAGCGAGCAAATTCCATGGACGCAGGATTTTAGAGCAAGAGGTGTTGTCCAGCAAACAGAGGCTACTAAGTGGCAAACGACCAGAGAGTGGGGGACAAGCGAAGTGGAGTCAAAAAGCTGGATGAAGGTGATGCAAATCATATCTCCTATTTTTTCAATTTTAGCTACTATAGCTTATAACTTTGATTTGATTTCAGGGTTACAATTTGCATTGGTTTTTGCATTATTACTTTTTCCTGTTTTAAATCGATTGAAAAAAACGAATCAACTGACCGCTGAGCTGGGGAATTTATCGGAACGTGTTCAAGCGATGAATGAACAATTGGAGTTAATGTCGCACCATGAGTTTACATCAGAACGATTAAAGCATTTTCAAGACGTGTTATTTCATCAAGAAGGAAATGGACAAGATGCCTTGAGAAAATTAGCTAAAATTTTAAAAGAAGCGGAGTACCGATATAATATTTTGGTTGCACTAGCATTGAACTTTTATTTTGCTTGGGATTTTAGAGTGATTCGTTCGGTTGCTGCTTGGAAAAATGAATATGGATCACAATTAAAGCAATGGGAAACAATATTGTTTGAAATGGAAGTCTTGATTTCTGCTGCTACATTTCGTTACAACAGAAGGGAAGAAACAAGTTATGCCAAGATTTCTGAAAAAGGGAAAGCCATTTCATTACTCAATTTGGGACATCCGTTAATTTCTAACGAAAAATTGATTTCCAATAATTACGAAATGAATGAGGATGAAAGTTTTGCTATTGTCACAGGTCCAAACATGGCTGGGAAAAGTACTTTTTTACGCAGTGTAGGAGTAAATTTAATGTTAGCAAAAGCAGGTTTTCCAGTCTTAGCGAAATCCTTTGTTTTTCCGAATGTGAATTTGTATTCCAGTATGCGAACAGCAGATGATTTGAGTAATGAAAGTTCTTATTTTCATGCTGAATTAATGCGTTTGAGATTCATAGTTGACGCTATCGAACGCGGAGAGAAAGTGTTTATTATTCTGGATGAAATATTAAAAGGAACGAACTCAAAAGACAAAGAAGAAGGATCTTGGAAATTTTTGCAACGTCTTGTTCAGCTGGGAGCTCAGGGGATTATTGCAACACATGACTTGAAATTAACAGAGCTTGCAGAGTCTAATCCTGCATTAAAGAACGTCTATTTCGACACGACCATTTCTGGCGATGATATTTCCTTTGATTATACACTCAGAGACGGAGTTGCACAAAACATGAATGCAAGTTTTTTACTACGAAAAATGGGGTTAGTTGGTGATTGTTAAGATGATTTTTTATTAAACTATTAGCAAAGCATTGCATACTATTTTCTTTGGAGTTAGTCTAATCTATTTATTTCCTATATTTTTGTAAAATGATGTTAACGGAAAC
>SKHH01000008.1 GCA_007117055.1 Lishizhenia sp.
AATGGATATATCCAAAAAAAAGCAACCTTTTCCAATAGGAAACAATCTAAGGAAGTATTTAAAAAAGTACAAGCGAGAAGAATCGATTCCACTGACCTACGAGGACATGAAACGCTGGACTGGGTCAACGCCAGTTTACGATAATCTAGGAAAGGATACGTTGTGGGAAAGTGTGATTTATGACGCTTATTTACAAGATGAGATTTTACAAGGGTTAAGAGAAATTTATGCATTATTAAAAACTGACGGAGATACAGAGATTATTAGTCACCTTAGAGTTGGACAAATAGATTACTGTTTGTTTGGAAACTCTAATCCTTTTCGAGTAAAAATAGTAAATCAAATTAATGATAATCACGATTATTTTTACATTAAAAAAGCAGATGCCTCGAGGGTGTATGGACTTGAGTTAGAACATATTTTGTCTCCAAATCGAATCGAATATATTGTTGATGGAGATACATTAGTTGAAGGGCATATTGCCGGTATTCCAGGTGATAAGTTTATTGATAATTATATGGATTCGCCAAATTTTTATCCTACGGGAATGGCAAGGGAGTTTGTAAAGTTCAATGAGCGTTGTTTTGTAATGTTGTTGGGAGATATGCGTTCGTATAATTATGTGATTGACGTTACTCCTGATTTTGATAAGGAACAATATCGAGTGCGTCCAATCGATTTTGATCAAACCACTTATGAAGGTAGGAAAAATCACTATTTACCTCAGTTTTATAAAGAAAATTACAAGGTGATTGAGTTTTGTACACAGTTGTTGACACCTGAAACTGTAGAGCAATATAAATATGAAGAGCGTGTGTTGATGAAGAGAAGATATAACCTCGCAAAACCAAGACTAAATCGTTTGCTAGATGCTATGTTGGATCAAAAACTATCATCAGAAGAAAAGATTCAATCTTTGGCAAAGGAACTCTCAGAATATCATGGTACCCAGCGGTTTTTACGTTTTAAATCTATGGGTAGAATTTTGAAAAATCACTTATCGCTTATGCTAGGAAAACCAAAGCCTAAAAAGTTTCAAGGAAGAACAAGCTATAAAAAGGAAAAAATACAACCAAATATAAATTGATCAAAGAACTACAGGAAAACCTATAGTTTTCTAATTCATTCGTACAATTTATACTTTTACTTTTTAAAAAGTAAGAGTTTGAAGTGCAAAACTATTTTAGTAATTACTAAGACTAGATTTTTCTCCCTATCTTTGCAGTAATGTTTACA
The DNA here is from genome assembly GCA_007117055.1 of Lishizhenia sp. Taxonomy (GTDB): domain Bacteria; phylum Bacteroidota; class Bacteroidia; order Flavobacteriales_D; family Crocinitomicaceae; genus CSBr16-161. The sequence goes on from SKHH01000008.1 coordinate 1,237, forward strand.
ATCTTTATAAATAGCATTGCAGGTTCTGAGATTATTTTGATCTTACTGTTTGTGCTTGTTTTTTTTGGTGCCAAAAGCATTCCAGGAATGTCGAGGGCGCTTGGGCGTGGAATTCGTCATATAAAAGATGCTTCTCAAGAGGTGCAAGACGAAATTCGAAAGTCGACCAAAGATATGCGCGCTGACATGGGGGTGCGTCAAACAATAAATGATGCAACGAAAGAATTGAAAGCTCCTCTGAAAGATGTAGCTAAAGGCTTGACAGAGAACACAACCGCTATTCAAGAAAATGTAGTGATACCAGGAAGCATTCCTCATATTAGAAAGAATTTGACCAGCTCAAATAAGGAAAAAAGTAAAAATAAGACCGAAGAGAAGCAAATAGAAATACAAGAAAATCAACCAAACGAGGATAAGGGTGTTGAAAATCAACCGAAAGAGCCAGTCAAAGATTTAAAAAGTACTGAAGAAGAATCGAAATGATCGTTGATATTGCATTTATTATCATAGGATTGGTTACGCTCATAGTGGGTGGAGAATTTCTTGTTAAAGGTGCAGTGGGAATTGCCGCAAAAGCACATTTGTCGACATTAGTAATAGGGATGACGGTGGTCTCTTTTGGTACTTCTGCTCCCGAATTACTTGTTTCTTTGAAAGCAGCTTACCTGGATGCTCCAGAAATAGCAATAGGGAATGTTATTGGTTCAAATATAGCAAATATTGCTTTGGTTCTAGGGTTAACAGTGATTATTTTCCCAATGCCGGTGAGCAGAAACTCTTTGGTTTTTGATTGGCCAATGATGATGTTATCTGGAATACTTTTTTATCTTTTTTCTTTGAATTTTGTGATTTCTAGGTGGGAGGGGGCTGTTTTGTTTCTCCTTCTCGTAGTATTCGTCTACCTATTGATACGTAATTCGAGAAAAAAGAATAAAACGATTAAAAGTAGTGCAGATAGCTCAGGTAGTGAGGTGGTTTCAAAATTCAATATTTGGAAATCTTTACTCTTCTTAAGTATCGGACTTTTAGGATTGTATTTTGGAGCTCGTTGGTTGATTGATGGTGCAAAGAATCTTGGAGAGGCCGTGGGATTATCCAAACACGTTATTGCGATTACAATAATTGCTTTTGGAACCTCTGTACCAGAACTTGTCACCAGTGTTGTCGCAGCGTATAGAAAGGAAATGGATATTTCTGTTGGCAATCTAATTGGAAGTAATATTTTCAATACCATGTTAGTAATTGGTATTGTTGCTTTGGTACAACCTATTTCCATAGAGGAGAGTGTGGTTAACTGGGATATGTTATGGATGCTGGCGGTATTTTTAGTATTATTACCTATGATGTGGTATAAACGAAAAATTGGTAGAATTAGTGGTATGATTTTATTATCAGCATATATTTTATATATTTACTTATTGTTTTAAATAGATATTTTATGAGTACTCCAAAAGGAATCCCATCGGTTGATTTAGCAGATTTTTTATCTGATGATCAGGCACGTAGAGAAAAGTTTGTGAATGAGTTAGGTGCAGCATATGAAAGCATCGGTTTTGTTGCAGTGAGAAATCACCAAATTCCAGAAGAACTAATCGATCAATTGTACAATAAAATAGAGTCGTTTTTTGCGCTTCCCGTAGCTCTAAAGGAAAAGTATATTATCCCCGGAATTGGGGGGCAGCGTGGTTATACCCCTTTTGGTAAAGAACACGCTAAAGGACAAACAGCAGGAGACCTAAAAGAATTTTGGCATTTTGGTCAGTTTGTAGAGGATAATGATGCTATCCAACAAGAATACCCCGATAATGTAGCTGTGGATGAAATCCCTGACTTTCTAGCTATTGGAAAAGACGCCTACCAAACATTTGAACGAACCGGAAGCCATTTGTTACGTGCAATCGCGATTCATTTAGGATTGGAGGAGTCATATTTTGCTCCTCACATACACAACGGTAATAGTATTTTACGACCGATTCATTATCCTCCAATTACAGGTGATATTGAACCAGGAGCAGTTAGAGCAGGTGCGCACGAGGACATTAATTTAATTACTTTGTTGGTTGGGGCTTCAGCTGACGGACTCCAAGTTTTAAATAAAAAGAACGAATGGGTTTCTGTAACTGAAATTCAAGATCATATTGTAGTCAACGTTGGTGATATGTTACAGCGACTTACGAATAACAGATTAAAGTCTACAACACATCGTGTGATTAATCCTCCAAAGGAATTGATGGGAACTAGTCGTTATTCAGTGCCATTTTTCTTACATCCACGCTCCGAAATGCCTTTGAATTGCTTACCGTCTTGTATTGATGATGATAATCCTAAGCAATATGAAGATATCAATGCTGGAGATTATTTGATGGAACGATTACGTGAGATTGGATTGGTAAAGTAGAGGGAGACTTAATATTTTAGTTGTGTTTTTTGCATTATTTACTTGTTTATAAATGCAGTGAATGATTTTGTATATTGATTGAATTTTTAAGTCATCTTCCCAGATTGATTCTATCTCTTGGTCTCAAAAAAACACTATATTTGCCC
>SKHH01000191.1 GCA_007117055.1 Lishizhenia sp.
AAAGGTAATCGATGACTTATTAGATGAATTATATAAAATGGAATTGATGAGTAAGTTAGAGAAGACCGTTTTAATGAGATTCTTGTTACCGCAAAAAACTAGGTCGCTATCCGAAAAATCAGCTGAACTGTAGTTTATTTCAAAAGCAAAGTTGGGGTAAACGGCTTGAAGCTCGTCGAGTAAATCAAAAACAGCTTCATCCACTCTAAAATTAGTTTTATCAATGAGTGTGGGCGACTCCATTTTTGTTATATCTAATAAGGTTTGTATAATATCCCCAAGTGATTTTGTTCGCTCTTTCTGTTGAATGAGCTGTTCTTTTAAAGCGGAATCAGAAATGTTCTTTTCCATTTTATCAAAGTTAGAAACCAAGATAGCAATAGGTGTTTTTAGTTCATGCGAAATATGGTTCACTGCATTCTTTTGAAAGGAAAAGGCTTCTTTTGTACGTTTAATTAGTTCATTGAATCGCTTTGTCCAAATTTCTATTTCAACATTGGTTTCTTTTTCTGGGATGTGAATTTCTTCTTTGTTTTCTATTGAAAACGTTCTCAATTCATCCGTAAAGTATCGAATGGGCGAGGTGATCTTTTTTGCTAGATAGAAGGAAACAATCAAAACGACCAAAGAAATCAAAATAAAAACGCTGAGAAGAACAATTTGTAGATAGTATAATTTCGTAAATCCAAACTCGTCATAGGCTTTGCTTATTCCGTAGTATTCTTTACCATTCGAAATCACATGTGCACCGATTACATCGTATTGTTCTTCTTTTGTTTCAATCCACGGGTTTTCGGGTGAAAGTTGATTCAACAGTGTCTTTGAAATAGAAATAGGGAGATCATCGATACTCGAGTGAATTAATTTTTTTTCTGCATTATAAATCAGTAGCTTCTCGTCGTAAAAATCGTGAATAGTTATTTTATCCATTGCTTGCGCAATACTTTCGTTCATTTCTTCCACATCGGTCAAAAACTTGAGTGTAGTACGAATTTTTTCTTTTTGTCTTTGCTGAAACTCTTCTTCTCGATACTCAGAAAATAAGGTGTAAATAAAAACAAATGATATGCCAACAAGCAGTATTATCGTACTCGAGACATAGCGTATTATTTGTTTTCTAATCGTCATTTTTTAGCGTTAAAATAATAACCGTAACCCACTTTGGTTTGAATAGAAGAACGATCAAAGGCTTTGTCTATTTTTTTTCGTAAAAAATTAATATAGACTTCGATTGTATTGGTGTTTGCTTCAAATGATCTTCCCCAAATTTCAGCAATAAGTTCCTTTTTTGTGACAAGCTCTCCGTTTGCCTCGATGAGTTTAATGAGAACTTGATACTCTCGGGGCGTCAATTTGACAACTTGGTCATATCGTTTGACAACTTTATTTTTTTTATCTACCCAGATGTCGCCAGCAAAAACGATTTGTTGGGACTGTTGGCTTGTAGTTGAACCAACTCTTTTTAATAAAGCGTGAATGCGCAAAAGTAATTCACGCATATAAAAGGGCTTGGTGATGTAGTCATTTGCTCCGGATTCAAAACCTTCTACTTTGTCTTCTAATTCAGAAAAAGCAGTGAGCATGATAACGGGTGTTTGTGTATTCATTTTTCGAAATGATTTACACACCTCGAAACCCGACTTAGAAGGGAGGTTTACATCAAGAATAATGAGGTCAAACTCTTCTCGCTTTAACATTCTTTCTGCCAAGTCTCCATCATATGCACTTTGAACTTGGTATTGTTCTGCTTTCAGCGCCTCTACAATGTTTCCATTGATAACGGTATCATCTTCTACTACAAGTATTTTTTTCAAAGCGTTTAATTTTTTATGTAAATTCTAGCCACTCGCTTACTAATGCTTGTCATTACTTCATAGGGTATGGTTTCTAATTGGTGTGCAAAATCCAACATGGTCTGATGTTGCCCAATTATTTCTACCTCGTCGCCTGGTTGAACATTTAAATTCGTCACATCGACCATAGTCATATCCATGCAGACATTTCCTACAACGGGACAACTGTTGTTGTTTATAAAAACTTTCCCTTTCCCATTACTCAATGCACGACGAAAGCCGTCTGCATAGCCAATGCGCAAGGTAGCAATAGTCATTTTTTCTGAAGCTGTAAAGGTCCTTCCATAGCCAATCGTTTCGCCGGGAACGATTTCTTTAAGTTGCGAAACAGTAGTTTTCCATCGAATAGATTCTTTTAATCCAGGGGTATTATAAGCATAACCAAAAATTCCTATTCCCATACGTACCATGTCATAAGATGCTTTTGCTGCAAACTTGAGAATTCCTTCGCTATTTAATAAATGAAAAATAATCGGTGCGTTATATTCTGATGTAAATTGTGTTTTAATTTGTTCAAAAATGCGTATTTGTTCTTCTGTGTAGGAGCTATCACTATTATCAGCATCTGCAAGGTGAGAAAAAACAGATTTCAGTTGAACACATTGCGTGTTTTTTACTAGGGTAATCAATTCTGAAATAGTCTCTTTTTGGAACCCTAAACGATTCATTCCGGTTTCTACTTTGATGTGAATAGGGTAGTTTTCTAATCCTTGCTCTTGAAAAAAATCAATTACATCGCTAAGTTGTGCCAATGAATAAATCGTTGGTTCTAGACAGTGTCTTACAATGTCGTAGAGGGCGTTTTTTTCTGTATTCATTACCATTACAGGTAAATGAACCCCTTGTTCTCGGAGTGTAGCGCCCTCATCTGTGTAGGCAACGCCTAAATAGTCAATTCCGTTTTCTTGTAAGAAGTGGGGGATTTTGACATCTCCTGTTCCATAAGAAGAAGCCTTTACCATGACTAAGGTTTTGGTATTGGGTTGAAGCTTACTTTGTAAAAAACGAACGTTGTATAAAATCGCTTTAAGGTCAAATTCTACCCACGTTTCATGTTTTCTGTTTTTAAAACGCTGCACTAACTCACTCAAATTAGACCGAAAAGAACCTTTGAATAGAATCAAGGCGTCCTCTTCATTTTTTAAGGCCAAAGGTAGCTGACCTTCTTCAATATAATAAACGGCATCTGGTTGATAGCGCTCTACGAGTTGTTTGATTTCTTTTTGTCTGTTTTTATTAACGAAACTTAAGTCCAACACAACTACTTTTCTATTTCTTTCCTTTGATGCAAATTGATATTCAAGGGACTGTTCTAATGCATCGATGTCAATATTATAAGTATCGTTGATAATAAGGTTGTCTTGAATTCCTTCAAACACTTCCTGTCTTCCCGAAAGAGTGGGAAGCTTTTCCATTTTAGCTTTAAGGAGGGTTTTATCTACACCAAAAAATTCAGCTACTTTTAGACAAAGGGCTTTATTATCTGGAAATTGTTCATTACTGGAGATATAATCGCGCCATTCTTCTGAGTGAGTTGTAATTGTAGCAATTTTGTTTCTTCGAAACGGAGAAGAATAGTGTTCTAAAATGAAACAAAAATTTATATGCTTAAATAGTTTAAGGTGCTCGTTTAGGTGTGCTTTTTGATTATTAAAATGTTCTGCATAATGATTGCCTAAACTTGTAAAAACGCCTAAAGTAGGTGAGATAATTTCTTCCAATCGGTCCATTTCGTTTGGGTGAGAAATATCTGCTTCAATGATTGCTAATTCATGTGTTTCATTTAATTCAAGAAGTGCTAATGCTACTCCAAGCTGAGAGTTATAGCTATTAGGTGTTCGAGCTACTTTATAATCGTCTTTAAGCAAATAGTACAACCACTCTTTTATTGTTGTTTTACCATAACTTCCAGTTATTGCAATTACAGGTATAGAGAACTGATTCCGATGATGCTGGGCGAGTTGTTGTAAAGCATATAGTGTGTCTTCCACAAGAATAACAGTGGCGTCATTTGGTAATTCAATAGCTTTTTCTAAGACAAAGCAACGTACTCCTTTTTCATAGGCGTGTTGACAATATATATGTCCATCTTTTTGTAATCCTTTTAAAGCAAAAAAAACACTTTTTTGTGAGGTGGAGATTTTTCGAGAATCGTATACAATCACCTCAACATGTCCTGCTGTGAAGTTTAACGTGTTTCCATCAATTATTTCTGACAAACTAATATGTGAAAGACCTAAATTCAATCGTGTTTTATTTTATTGTAGCAAGAGCGACAAAGTGGTTCGTATTCTTCTTTAGTTCCTAGCATAACTTGTTCCTCTTGTTTTGTTTTTCGGTGAGAAAATTGAGCAGGTATGCCACAAGACATACAAATCGCATGTACTTTCGTTACATACTCGGCGCAGGCAAGAATAAAAGGCATAGGTCCAAAGGGTTTGCCTTTATAGTCCATATCCAGTCCAGCACAAATGACGCGTACTCCTTTGTTTGCTAATTCATTCACTATATCTACAATTGAATCATCAAAAAATTGTATTTCATCAATGGCTATGATTTTTTCTTTTTTCCAATGCGTTAGAATTTCGTGGGATGAGTCTACTTGAATAGCCTCAAACGAAGAGCCGTTGTGACTCATTATTTTTTCTTCACTGTAACGGTTGTCGATGCGTGGTTTAAAAAGCAGCAACTTTTGATTCGCAAATTCAGCACGTCTAAGTCTTCTAATAAGTTCTTCTGTTTTTCCGGAAAACATGGAACCACAAATTACTTCTATCCAGCCATGAGGCTTACCATCTTGAGGAAACTGCTCTAAAAACATGATGTTGATTTCGTTTTTTCAAAAATAGTAAAATCAAATTTGAACATATAACGATGTTCGTAGAAGTAATAAAAAGTTTTCAACGCAGAAAATATTTTGTCTGAATTAAGCTGTGAAATGTTTTTTTTGAAAGCGTCGAATATCGACTTCTTCGTCTAATTTCTCATTGTTCAATAAATGGTCACAAAAATGATTGGCAAAATAAGGGGCGAGCATGTACCCTTTGGTTCCCATACCGTTAAATATAAGAAGTCGTTCATGCGTTGGGTGTTTACCGAGTAACGGTCTTCTGTCTGTTACAGTGGGACGTATTCCAGCTTCTTGATCGAGTACTGTCAGTTGTGCAGATGAAAGTTGCGCATATTGCTGAAGTAATTCAGTTTTACCTTCCTCGGTTGTAGAAACATCGGTTGTATCCCAATCAAAGGTAGCGCCCAGCCTGTAGTTTCCATCTTGGGTTGGTAAGACGAAACATTTTCGATTTAAAATTTCGTCTTTTCTTAATTCTTGGGAAGAAACGATTAGCACTTCTCCTTTGGTTTGATTCAACGGAAGGTATTTAAAGTAAGGGTTTTCTTTGGCTTGATATCCTTCTGAAAAAACAATGGCATCGTATTTTTCACCCTTATAGCTAGCTGTTACTGGGTCGAGCTGTTGAAAATCAAAATAAGAAAAATCTAGCTTGTTTTGCTGGAGGAAGTATGTGTGATTAGACTTCATAAAAATGCGAGAATCGATATACCCTGGCGAATTAACTATTCCAGCCCCGTGTTTTGCTTTTGCATAATCAGGAGTGTCTTGGGTCGTATTTTGGTCGTTTCGAAAAATATAATCAGAGTAATTGTTATCTTGTTCTCTTTGTTTCCATAGTTCTGCTTCTTCAGGTGTTGAAAATAGTCTACGGATTTTTCTAGGAAAGAAAAAGCTTGCACCCACCTTGGATTCAACGTAAGGATAAAATGTTTTTAAGTAGGGAATTAAATCATCCCCTTTCCAGGTTTTTACCATTTTTCTAAACACCATGGGGTTTATCATACCCGCTGCTATTACTGAGCTGTGGTTTTTACCTTTGTCAATAATTTTATAATCAACATTTCGTTGCTCTAATTGATGAGCAAGGCATACTCCAGACAATCCTCCTCCAACGATTAATACCCGCATTTTTTTCTGTAAAGATAGCGAAGAAGATGAAATACTGGTTTATAGGATTAGGATAAAGAATAAAATGCAGTATAAAAATCGAATCATTTTCCAGCAAAACCGATAGTAATAACGCTAATTTTTAATTCAGGATAGAATAATTTTAACGTTCTGTACGCAGATTCAATTGTTGAACCGGTGGTTAAAACATCATCCACGATAGCGATGTGTTGGTAGGTTGGAAAATCGGTAGTGTTGGAAAGGTCAAAAATATCCTTAACGTTTTCATAGCGCTCAAATCTATTTTTCTTGGTTTGTGAGTCGTGGTGCTTGCGTCGTTTCAATAACTCTATGATAGGAGTATTAACTGCTTTTGACAGTCCGTTGGCAATATGCCAACTTTGATTGTATCCTCGTATGAATTCTTTTTTGGCATGTAACGGTATTGGAACAAAGGCTTCTATGTCCGAATATTTTGGGTGGTCATTTAATACTTTTCCTAGTTGTTCACCCATGTATTCGGCTAGTCCTCTCCCTTCTTTGTATTTTATTTTGTGTATAATATCTCTTGTATTGTTGGTTTCTTTAAAATGCAGAAAGCAAAAAACATGTTCCAACTCTATCCGACCCCAAAAAAGTATGCTCGCGGGATGATGTTGTTCGTACTTTTCAAAATGTGTTTTATGAAAATCTTCTTGACAAATTGGACAAATAAAAGGATGTTGATTGGGTAAATCAGTGTAACATATACTACATTTCGACGGATAAAAAAGAGAAGATATTCCCGATAGATAATTACGAAAAATTCGTCCAGACTTTATGTATGAGGCCTTAAACATATTTAATTAACTTCTTCAACATTTCATTGTTGGTAAACTATACTTTTTTTTCCGTAAAACAGCTTGATTTTCATTTAATTTTATAGTCAAATTACAAAACAGTGTTTTGCGCAAAAGATAATATAAATTAATTAGTTAGTTCGACAAAAAGATGTTTTTTTACTGTGAATATCTTTTCCAACAGTGTTGATAATCGATGCATGCACTATGAGTAAAGGAGTTGCGTTTTTTATCCACAATTTTTCAGAATATTTGTGGATTTCTTTAGTTGTAGGAGAACTAAATTTTATTAAAATTTGTAGTCCGATTTGCTACAAGGTTGAGACATACTAAACTCAATTTCTTTTGGAGAAATAAGGATTAAAATTAAGAAGAGGTGTATACGCCTAGTTAATGAAATAATGTAATAAATAAAAAAATAAAATGGCACAAAATGAACCGATATTAGAGGAGAACAAAGATAGATTCGTGTTATTTCCAATTAAACACGATGATATTTGGAAGTTTTACAAGAAATCAGAGGCAAGCTTTTGGACAGCTGAAGAGATAGATTTAGCACAGGACTTGGTAGACTGGGAAAACAAATTGAATGATGATGAGCGTTATTTCATCAAGCATGTGTTGGCCTTCTTTGCTGCTTCTGATGGCATAGTAAATGAGAATCTAGCTGAAAATTTCGTTGCAGAAGTACAATATACAGAAGCGAAATTTTTCTATGGTTTTCAGATTGCAATGGAGAACATTCATTCAGAAACATATTCGTTATTAATTGATACATATATCAAAAACGATGAAGAAAAAGGACAGCTTTTCAACGCCATTGAAACAATGGAATGCGTTAAGAAAAAAGCAGACTGGGCACTACGTTGGATAGATGAAGGCTCTTTTGCTGAGCGTTTAATTGCTTTTGCTGCGGTGGAGGGAATTTTCTTTTCAGGATCTTTCTGTTCTATTTTCTGGTTAAAGAAAAGAGGATTAATGCCTGGACTTGCTTTTTCAAATGAGTTGATTTCAAGAGATGAAGGGCTCCACTGTGATTTTGCTTGTTTACTATACAATGATCACGTAATCAATAAACTTGATAAGGAAAAAGTACGCTCTATTATTGTAGATGCAGTAGAGATAGAAAAGGAGTTTATTCTTGAAGCGTTACCTGTTCGATTAATTGGAATGAATTCTGACTTGATGTCACAGTACATTGAGTTCGTGGCAGACCGCTTACTTGTGGAATTAGGATGTGATAAAGAGTATAACTCGACGAACCCCTTCGATTTTATGGAAATGATTTCAATCGAGGGAAAAACAAACTTCTTTGAAAAAAGAGTAGGAGAGTACCAGAAAGCTGGTGTTCTTGGTGGAAGTGATAAGCAATCTTTCTCAATGGATGAAGATTTTTAATATATAATTTGATTAACTGATAAAACCAACGCGCATGTATGTAATAAAAAGAGATGGTAGAAAAGAAGCTGTGAAGTTTGACAAAATTACAGCTCGTATTGTAAAAATGTGCTACGGACTAGACCCTTTAGTGTCTCCTGAAGCTGTAGCAATGAAAGTAATAGAAGGTATTTATGATGGTGTTTCTACGACTGTTTTGGATAATTTAGCTGCTGAAGTAGCTGCGTCTAAAACAATAGAACATCCAGATTATGCACTTTTAGCATCTCGTATTTCTGTATCTAACCTACACAAAAAAACGAACAAATCCTTTTCAGATACAATGGAGGATTTGTACCGATATATTGACCCTAAAACGGGAGAAAGAGCTGCTTTATTAGCTGATGATGTTTACGAAATCGTTATGAATAATAGAGAGCTACTAGACTCAAGTATTATTTATGATCGTGATTTTCGTTATGATTATTTCGGCTTTAAAACCTTAGAACGTTCTTATTTATTAAAGCTTGATGGTGAAATAGCGGAACGTCCACAGCACATGTTGATGCGCGTGTCTTTAGGTATTCACAAAGATGACATAGAACAAGCGATTAAAACGTATAACTTAATGTCGGAAGGTTGGTTCACACACGCAACTCCTACATTATTTAACTCAGGAACACCAAAACCTCAAATGTCTTCTTGTTTCTTGTTAACTATGAAAGAAGACAGTATTAAGGGAATTTATGAAACACTTCAACAGTGTGCGCAAATCTCTCAATCTGCTGGTGGAATTGGTTTGGCTATGCACAATATTAGAGCCAAAGGTTCTTACATTAAAGGAACAAACGGTACTTCAAACGGTATTGTTCCAATGTTACGCGTTTTCAATGATACTGCACGTTATGTAGATCAAGGCGGCGGAAAACGTAAAGGTTCTTTTGCCATGTATCTAGAGCCATGGCATGCGGATGTTTTTGATTTCCTTGATATGCGTAAGAATCATGGTAAAGAAGAGCAGCGTGCCAGAGACTTGTTCTATGCATTATGGATCCCAGATTTATTTATGGAGCGTGTAGAACAAAACGGTCAATGGACATTGATGTGTCCAAACGAGTGTCCTGGTTTATCAGACACTTATGGTGATGAATTTAGAGCGCTTTATGAGAAATATGAATCAGAAGGAAAAGGAAGAAAAACAATTAAGGCACAAGAGCTTTGGTTTAAGGTTTTAGAGTCTCAAATTGAGACAGGTACTCCTTACATGTTGTATAAAGATGCAGCAAATGAGAAATCTAATCAGAAAAACCTTGGTACTATCAAGTCTTCTAACTTGTGTACTGAGATTATTGAGTATACCGCTCCTGATGAAGTAGCTGTGTGTAACTTGGCTTCTCTTGCTCTTCCTAAATACGTAACAGATGAAGGTTTTGATCACGATAAATTATTTGAAGTAACTTATCAAGCGACGGTGAACTTAAACAGAATAATTGATGGTAATTATTATCCTGTAGAGGAAGCGCGTAACTCTAATTTACGTCATAGACCAATTGGATTAGGAGTTCAAGGATTAGCAGATACATTTATACAAATGCGTATGCCTTTTGATTCTGCAGAGGCGCGTCAATTGAACAAAGAGATTTTTGAAACGATTTACTATGCGGCTATGACTGCTTCGAAAGACTTAGCAAAAGTAGAAGGAGCATACGAAACATGGGAAGGATCTCCAATTTCTAAAGGTGTTTTCCAATTTGACATGTGGAATGTAAAACCAACTAATCGTTGGGAGTGGGATGTATTGAGAGAAGAAGTGATAAAATACGGAGTTAGAAACTCTTTATTATTAGCTCCAATGCCAACCGCTTCAACTGCTCAAATTCTTGGAAACAATGAGTGTTTTGAACCATATACTTCAAACTTATATACAAGAAGAGTACTTTCTGGTGAGTTTATTATTGTAAATAAACACTTGTTAAGGGACCTAGTTAAATTAGGTTTATGGAATCCAACAATGCGCCAAAAGTTAATGGCAGCAAACGGTTCTATTCAAGATATTCCTGAAATACCTCAAGATATTAAGGATCTATACAAAACAGCTTGGGAACTTTCTCAAAAAGCAATTATTGAATTGGCAGCTGATCGAGGAGCATACATCTGTCAGTCTCAGTCATTGAATATCTTCATGGAAAATGCGAACTTTGGTAAATTGACCTCAATGCATTTCTATGGCTGGAAGAAAGGATTAAAGACTGGAATGTATTATTTGAGAACAAAAGCAGCAACAAATGCGATTAAATTTACTGTTGACAAGTCTGTTACAGCTACGCCAACAGCAAAAGAACTAGAGGCGCAAGCAGCACAAATAGCTTGTTCATTGGATGATCCAGATAACTGTGAAATGTGTAGTGGTTAATAATTGTGCCGTTTTTATTGCACTACTCAATTACAAAGCGCAACCGATGAGGTTGCGCTTTTTTAATATCCTGAACTCAGATTAAAAGATAAAAAGTTTGTATTAATTGTAATTGGTAAACCGCCTTATTTAAACAGAGTATCTGTAAAGTCGTTATTAATAAACATTGGTTAAAGCCGAAAAGTTACCTGTATCAAACAATCTTCACACCAATCATGCAAACATCATCAATTTGCTCTTGGTCTCCCATCCATTGATTAAATTCGTTTTCTAATACCTTTTTTTGCTCAGACATGGGTTGATCACAAATACGTAACACAAGTCGCTTTAATTGCCCGACCTTGAACTTTTTATTATCTGGTCCGCCAAATTGATCTTGCAAACCGTCTGAAAATAAGTACAATAGATCCCCTTTAGATAATTGTATTTCATGATTTGTAAACGGTTTCATCGCATGATAGTTTCCGACGGGCTGTTTATCTCCTTTGTAGGCAAGGAGATTATTTTTTTCCTTAATTTCTTCGGCAGAAATAATCCACAGGGGATTATTCGCTCCTGCCCAACTCAGTGTGTTGGTATTAACATCAAGGGCACATAATGAAATATCCATGCCGTCGTGCACCTCCGTATCGCTTTGTGAGAACTCGTCGATAACCATTTCTCGTGAACGATTTAATATTTCAGCGGGTTCTTTTAGGTTTAACTCCCTCACACAACGATTTAGTGCGTTGTGACACATTACACTTACCATCGCACCAGGAATTCCATGTCCTGTGCAATCGGCCGCTGCAAAAAATAAAGTGTCATCAATGCGTTCCATCCAGTAAAAATCTCCAGCTACGATGTCTTTAGGTAAATAAAGAATAAAGGATTCTTTTAAATAAGATTTAACCAGTTGGTCGGGTGGAAGAATAGCTGTTTGGATGCGTTTTGCATAATTGATAGAATCTAAAATTTCTTGATTTTTGCTTTCAATGAGTTCTTTTTGCTCTAAAATTTCAACATTTTGTACTTGTAATAATTGTTTTTGATTTCTTTGAAGGCTATGACTTCTTACAATAATTAATGTAAGTAAAAGGATACCAAAAAAACCGCCAATCATTAAGCGTATAGATTCGTTTATTTCTTTGAGAAAATCTTTTTCGGGTAATGCTACAGCGACATATAAATTTGTATCATCGTTGAGTTGAGAGGGAATCAAAGCGCCCCACCAATTTTCTCGAAAAGAGAAGAAATGAAATGGAGAAGTTGTTGTCGCTTGAGAAACTAGTTCATGTAACTCTGACAACTCAAGATCGTTCAAATGAAACAAACTATTGTAACGCTCCTTTTCTAAAGGTTGATTCACAGGGAAGCCAATTACAGTATTTTTATCATTAGCCAACACCATTACTTCTCCTCCTTTTGTCGGTTTAAGTTGTTGTGTGAATTGAGAAATACGCTCTAATTCTAAATCAATTGCCATGATGACTAATTGGCTGTCAAGAGAGTTGTTTTTCCAAATGACATCCACGGTAATTCCAGCAGTTTTGGTTGTTTGAAGAATTTTAGGGTCGGACCAACGTATATGCATCAGTTCGTCATTTAATATATTCTTAGGTAAGCGTTTTTCATTAATTATGGATGAAATATCAGGAGATAGGTTTGATGATTTTAATTGTATGTCGTTTAAGAAATAAGTGTAGTTCGCTTCAGAAATAACAGGTTTATAACCAGAAGAATCTATAAAGCGAATAAAGTAAGAGTATTCTTCAGGATCGCGAACAATATCAAAATCAAATCCACCACTCGTTTCAATACTCACTGCAGCAATTTGATCGTAGTTTTGCATCAAAGGAAGAAGCAAGCGCTTAATTTTTCTTGGACTTATTTCATGAATGTTTCTCAGGCTTAACTGTTTGGTAGTAGTAGAAAGTTGGTTTTTAATTGGAATAAAAAAGTTGTCGAGTTCATGTAAAGTCCTTTCCTTTACGTTATCTACATAAGATGTCGCTATTTTTTCTTTAGTAACTGAAAGCTCGTAAATTATATAGCTCATGATTAAAATAGAAACACCAAACACGAATAAGGCAATTTTCCCGCCGTGTTTATCAAAGATGTTTTTCATATTTTGTTTAAGCATAAACTTTTATTCTTTCTTGTAAAAGTAGAAAAGCTTATGCGTAATAGAAAGCTTTTTCTTTAAAAAGGACGCATAAGCTCTGTTTCCCTGTTTTTTATTAAAATGATTGAGGCAATTCAATAGAATGTTAGATTAAGACATGCGCTTAAATTAATGGAGGGCAAACTCATACTTTTAACTACACTACGTTTCGTTAAAACCATTATACCACCTTCAATTTTTTATTTCACAAAATAATTACAATTAAAGACTTATAAGTATGAGGTGTCGCGGTGTGCCGAGCCTGTCGAGGTAAGTGTTTCGACGGAATAATATGGAGTCGAAATGTATTGAGAGCCCGACATTCAGAGTTACAATTTCTACTCTAGCCGGAAGCTATTTCTCAAAATCAATGAAGTATGAGTTTGCCCTGTAAATAAATGTGGTTTGTTTGTATGAGTAACAAAAAATGTGTAATTTTAGTGTTGCTAAACGTTAAACTCAATTACTTGAATAGTCATGTCTCCATATTGGTTTACATAATTTGTTTTTCATCCATTTCAAGTGCACAATTGTTGTCTCATTTTAGTTGGGATACAGACCCTGTAACACAAGCAGACTTTGGGCCTAATGGCACTATAAAGCCAGGTTCTCCAGCTATTTCATCACCTGCTACATATAACGGCACGAATGGATTAAATCCAAGGGAAGTTACTTCTGCAGGCCCAACTGTTGGGGTAGATTTAGACTTAGACGCTTCAGACGGTTATTTTGATGTAAAGGGAATAGATGTAAGTATTGCTTTTCAGCGAGAGGAAGGAATCGGAGATTTTGTCACGCGCGGTAACGATTTTGTTATGGGGATGTCTAGCGGAAATTTTTATGTTGAGTTTTCTTTAATATCTGGCGGCGGGTCTACAAAAATAGTTTCTGGAAATATCTTCTCTATTCCAGACGACGATGTTTTTCGACTGTA
>SKHH01000291.1 GCA_007117055.1 Lishizhenia sp.
AGCCATTTCCAGTTGTGTATATATGGTAATCCTTTTTGCGTGAAAAACGAAAAGCGAGATAGAATACCAGCGGGGCTACCTAGTGCAAAGGTTATGTCATTTAAGAAGTTGTTGTCTATTGAATTATAGCCTTCCACATCAATAGCGTTAGAGGGATTTGCACCATGTGTATAAAAGAATAAATAGGCAATCGAATAAATAAGTGCAAATACAACAGCTAAGGGCATCATTTGCTTTATGCGTTCTATCAGTTTATTCTGAGCACCTTTAAAAAACAGATAACTCATACCACAAAGCATCAGTACGAGAAATGTGTTTTTCAAGAAAACACCTATCGTGCAAAGTAAGAGGATTCCAGTCCATTTTTTAATAGGAGTAAACTGATTTAATTGAACAAGGAATAAAACGAAATATGGAAATACAGATAATAACAGCAAATCTCCCCCATAGTACATTAAAACATGCCAATAAAATAGTTGATTTGTTACAATACAGAGTAGCGAGAAATAGACGATATTCTTTGAGAAGTTTAAGTGTTCGAATAGTTTTTTAAACCCATACAGCGACGTAAATAAACAACCAATAATTAGTAGCGTTTGAATAGTTAGCATTGAGTTTATACCAAACGCACTTTTTAACCACATAGGAATAAGCCATTGCCCTGGTGTCCACCATGCTACAAAATAGTTGTAATTATTTTTATCTATGTGAGGATAAGAAAGGGTATTAAATTTTCCTCCCTCGCTATATTGAAACATGATTTCATAACCTCTAACCACATCAGCAAAAGTAGTTGAGCCAAAGAGGATTAAATAAAGGACGTAGCTGGATAAAATTCCAAATAGAACTATTTTCGTTAGAGCATTCGTTTTTTTATCCATTTATAAGCTTTAGCTTGCGTGGGGCGAACAAGTTTTGAAAAAATCAGTTAATTATTCTACATAGCTAAGCTTAAGCATGTTAGACTTTCCTTTTTCTTCAATCGGAATAGAAGCAATGTTAATTACTAAATCTCCATTTTCTAAAAAGCCTTCTTTTTTGAGTAAATACTTTATGTCTGCTATGGTATGGTCTGTACTTACCATTTTATCGTAATAGAAACCGCGAACTCCCCAAATTAAATTGATTTGTGTTAGAATTTGACGATTTCCTGTAAACACAAAAATATGTGCTTTAGGTCGTTGTGACGCAATTTTGTAGGCGGTGTATCCAGAAAAGGACATCGTGACAATGGCATTTGCCTCTACTCGTTGAGATAATCGCGTAGCATTGAAACAAATTGAATCTGAAATAAATCGCTCTTGATTTTTTTCTGGAAGTTCTTCTTTGTGATAGATGGCTTCCGATGTTTCCATTTTTTCAACGATTTTACTCATCGTATCAATAACTATGACAGGGTATTTCCCCACTGAGGTTTCTCCTGATAACATCACAGCATCTGCACCATCGAGTACAGCGTTTGCAACATCGTTTACCTCAGCTCTTGTTGGACTAAAGTTCTCAATCATACTTTCCATCATTTGTGTAGCCACAATAATGGGTTTTGCATGAGTAAGGCATTTTTCTATTAACATCTTTTGCAATAGCGGAACTTCCTGCATTGGAACTTCAACACCAAGATCTCCACGAGCAACCATGATTGAATCGGTTTGAATAATAATTTCATCGATATCTTGAATAGCTTCTGGCTTTTCAATTTTAGCGATTACTTTGGCTTTACTTTTATTGTTTGCAATAATATGCTTCAGTTCAATGATATCACGAGCAGAACGCACAAATGATAAGCCTACCCAGTCTACATCATGTTTTAAAGCAAAATCTAAATCCTCCAAGTCCTTTTCTGTTAAACAAGGAAGAGAAATCGCTGTATTTGGTAAATTGATGCCTTTATTTGAGGAAAGAACTCCACCGTATACTACTCTAGCATTTATGGTATCAGTTTTGTTTGTTTCAAGAACTTCCAGTTTGATTTTTCCATCATCCAATAGTATAAATTCGCCTGGATTAATATCTTTGGGTAGTTGCTCATAGTTTACAGCAATATGTTCTGCTGTACCTTCAAGTTCTTTATCAATGGTGATTTTTAACGTATTTCCTTCGATTAATTCAATTCCATTATCCTTCATTTTCCGTGTCCGGATTTTTGGTCCTTGTAAATCTGCGAGGAGTGCAACATTTAATCCTGTTTCTTCATTTAATTCACGAATGTTTTCGATTACTTTTTGATGGTCTTTGTAATCGCCGTGCGAAAAGTTTAGTCGGGCTACATTCATGCCTTTTAACATCATTTCTTTCAGTGTTTTTTTACTGGATGATGCCGGCCCTATTGTTGCAACTATTTTAGTTTTTTTCATTTTTTCCATTTTTTTAAAGTCACATCAAAAAATTAAATTCGATTTTGACTTAAGTTCATTTGGTGCTACAATTATAGCGGTTAAAATGTTAGGAATTGATTTTATCTTTGTTAATAAATCATCAACATCTACAATGCCTCCATTTTTAATGACCAAAAAAAAGTCGATTTGGTGCTTTTCGGGAACAAGCCAGTCTTTTTGCGCTTTGTTTTTAACTAAGTTAAAAGTTACTCCGTTTTCTTCATCTTCCCATTGGTAATAAGAATGCGAGGAAACTACGTCTCCTTTTTTATTGGAAACCATAAAAGGTTCTTGCGATTTTGCTAACATAATAGAAAGCGCTTCGTTTAGTACCCAAGCTATCCTATAATCATTCTGATGACAGCAAATACCTATCATGTCAAAATCGAAGTCATCTTCTAAAAATAGGGTATGTTTCGCTTTCTTTTTCATATCGTACAATACAAACATACTAAATTCAATGCGAACAGTTCAATTAGAGTTGTTCAAATACTTCAATAGGAGACTTGATTTTAGCCCATTTTTGTAAAATCTACTGTAATTTTATCAGGTTGCTTCCAATTAGTATCTTTATTCGGTATAGTTTTTCTTTTTAAAAGGCCTATCGGAAGTAGGATCAATATAAAAACAAGGCTCAAAATCAATTTCGAATTGATAAAACCAAGCGCCTTTCCAAACTGCATCCATCCATAAGCAATGTAATAGGATAGTTTAAAAAATAAAAGTTGAATGACTGATAATGCTATTGCAGTATAAAGTAATTCATATATCAACTTGTCATGTCGAATCAAAAAAAATGAAAAGAACGCTAATAAAGCTAGAATTAGCACGGCGTTAGTTTTGTAAACGTCTTTATCTTCCATGTTAAAAAATTGGGTACACAAATGGTGCAACAGCACTACTTTCAGCAAAAATCAATATGAGTCCTAACAAAAGAAGCACGATAACAATGGGGATGAGCCACCATTTTTTTCGTTCTTTCATAAACTCCCAAAGTTCTTTAAAAAATTCCATAGATTAAAAGTAATATAACTGAGCAAGAATAATATTTAATTTTCATTTTTTTCCAACTGCTGGGTGTTTCTATGTGTTGATTTATGTATCACATAATTCCCCAACACAAGGATGTCTATATCTGTTGATAGAAAACAGCGAATAGCATCATCTGGCGAGCATACAATAGGTTCATCTTTTACATTGAAGCTTGTATTTACTAATATACCATAGCCTGTTATCTGCTTAAAGTTTGTCAACAGCTCAAAAAGTAATGGGTCGCTTTCTTTTGAAACTGTCTGAATGCGGGAGCTATAATCCACATGAGTGATGGAGGGGAGGCAAGACCTGACTTCGTTAACCGTTTTGATGAGGTTATC